>DASWKR010000061.1 GCA_036396535.1 Acidimicrobiia bacterium
CGTGCACGACCGGGACGAGGCAGCCGGCAGCCCGTTCGGACGATGGGTGACGAGGCTCGCCGCGGCCGCCGAGCAGCTCGGTGCCGCCGAGCAACTCGGTGCCGTCTGCCTGGGGACGAACGACATCACCGGAGTCGCCGATCGCATCGGGTCGCCTGCCGTGACGATGCAGCGCGTCCGCCCGGACGGAGTGACGCTGTCGTGGACCGTCACGGGCGTCGATACCGCCCTGCAGGCCGGATTGCCGTTCTTCATCCAGTGGCACGTCGCACCGGAAGATCATCCGTCCAGGACGCCGGTCGGCCATCTCGTCGATGTGCACGGGATCGAGTGGGTGGAGATCGGAGTGGATGCCGACGCCTTGGAGCGTCACGTTGGCAGCCCGAGCATCCTGATCAGGGCCGGGAGCCACCTGGGCGGCGTACGAGCCGGCATCGCAACCGGTGGCGGCACGATCGTGCTCTGAGCCGCTCAGCAACTCGTGCTTGCGAGACTGAGCCCGGTGTCGGCGGCGAACACGTGGAATCGGGAGATGCGCACGGTGACCTCCCGACCGGGATCGGCGGGTGCGTTCCGACTCGACATCAGGAGGGTCCACCCGCCGGCATCGACTCGGGAGAGCAGGTTCGACCCGATCCGCTGGGAGCTCACGACCGCCCCGGAGATCGGCCCGACAGGGTCGACGGACACGTCTCCGGATCGGACGAGCACGTCCACCTCGTCGCCGATGTGAGGGTCGAGGTCCACCTGGCGCGGGTAGAGGACGAGCCCTCGGGCAGCCAGATGGGGCGTCCCCGGATCTCCGACCACCTGCATCCTGAGCACTGTGAGCGGCGCCAACGAGAGCAACTCGGCGACGAGACGGGTCGCCGGTCTGGCGTACATCTCTTGAAGGGAGCCGACTTGGGCGATGCGGCCATCCGCCATCACGGCTCCCCGGTCTGCGATCGCCATCGCATCCTCGGGGTCGTTCGTGGCGAACAGGGTCGTGACGCCGTAGCCGGATTGGAGGCGCTTGAGGTCACCGCGCAATCGCTTGCGCACAGGAGCGTCGAGCATGGCGAGCGGCTCGTCGAGCAACAGGACGCGCGGTCGGCGAACCATCGCCCTGGCGATCTGGACGAGTTGACCCTCACCCGCCGACAGTTGCCTCGGATACCTCTCGGTGAGCCCTTCGATGCCGAGCGCCCGCATCTCGCTGAGAACCCGCTTGTCGATCTCGTCCTGAGCGATCGATCGGATGTCGAGCGGGAACTGGACGTTCCTGCGAGCCGAGAGGAACGGGATCAGTGAGCTGTTCTGGAAGACCATCGCCAAGTCTCGATCGGCGGGCTCGACACCGTGCATCGCCTCGCCGTCGAACCACAGCTCGCCGTTCTGGGGTGTGTCGAGCCCTGCGACGACTCGCAGCAGAGACGTCTTGCCCGATCCGGAGGCGCCGAGAATGGCGAACAGCTCGCCGTCGTCGACAGCCAGGGAAACGGCATCGAGGATGCGAGTCCCCCCTCTCGTCACGCTCACCCCGTCGAGCGTGACCGCCGCCATCAGCCGTCCCAGCGGAAACTAGTCACGGTGGTCCCCGACAAACCATGCTCGTGCATCACCCGCCGATCGCCGATCCTTGAAACGTACCGTCCAGGAGAGTGCAAGTGGCAACCGAATCCCGTCTCGCGGCAGCTTTTCGCAGGCTCGAGGCGCAGCGGTCGGAGCTGGAGCACCAGATCGTGACCGAGCTCGATGAGCTCTTCTTCGGGGCGGAGCAGCCTGTCGTCGTGGAGATGGCCACGAGCGATCCGTTCCGCTACAGCACGGATTCGCTCGGCACGGCGGCCACCGACACGGCGATCAACTGCCATGTGACCACCACCTGGTTCGAGGCTTAGACAAGACACGCCGTGCGCCAGACGATCCCGGCCCTCGGGGCCGGGATCAGTCGCGCCACGATCCCGTCTGGTCGCCGGCCAGTCGTTCGGCGAGCGCTCGCAGCGCCCGCGCCCTGTGGCTGATCTCGTTCTTCCTCGCCGTTCCCATCTCTGCGAGCGTCTCGCCGTCGACTTCGAACACCGGGTCGTAGCCGAAGCCGCCGGCGCCTCTCCTCGCCGCGGCGATCGTGCCTTCGAGGACTCCCTCGGCGACGACGGGCTCCTCCCCGGGCGTCACGAGCGCAACGACCGTCCGGAACCTCGCTGATCGATCGGCGACCCCGACCAGGTCGGCGAGGAGCTTCGAGACGTTGTCCTCGTACGAGGCGCCGTCGCCGGCGAACCGCGCCGTGTGGACGCCCGGGGCGCCGCCGAGGCCTGCGACCTCGAGCCCGGTGTCGTCTGCGACGGCGGCCAGACCCGTGTGGGCCGCGACTGCCGCAGCCTTGAGGAGCGCATTGCCTTCGAGCGTCGGCTCGGTCTCCTGCACCCCCGGCCACGTCACATGGCGCACGACCTCGATGTCGAGATCGATTCCCGCCAGGACCGCCTCGACCTCGGAGACCTTGTCCGGGTTCTGCGACGCCACGACGATCAGGCGAGTCACGCCTCCCTCGCCTGGCGTTGTCTCCGCACGAGAGAGCCGATTCCGTCCGTGGCGAGGTCGATCATCGCTTCGAGCTGTGACCGCTCGAACGGAGCGCCCTCGGCGGTTCCTTGGATCTCGACCAGCTTGCCGGACCCTGTCATCACGACGTTGCAGTCGACCTGAGCCGAGACGTCCTCCTGGTACTCGAGGTCGAGCAACACCTCGTCCCCGACGATCCCGACCGAGACGGCTGCCACCTCGTCGACGATCGGGCTGGCGGCGAGCTTGCCCGCCGCCACCCTCGCGTCGAAGGCGTCGGCGAGCGCCACCCAGGCTCCCGTGATCGCCGCGGTCCTCGTACCGCCGTCGGCCTGGAGCACGTCGCAGTCGATGCGCGCCGTCAGGTCGGTCATCGCCGCGAAGTCGACGGCGGCTCGCAGCGACCTGCCGATGAGGCGCTGGATCTCCTTGGTGCGGCCGCCGCTGATCGACCCGCGCGAGATCCGCTCCCTGCCGGAACCGGGCAACATCGCGTACTCGGCGGTGACCCACCCCTGTCCGGACTCGCGCATCCAAGGCGGCACGCCCTCATCGAACGAGACGGTGCACAACACGCGGGTGCGGCCCATCTCGATGAGCACCGAGCCCGGGGTCATCTCCGTGAACCCCCTGTGCAGCTTCACCGGGCGCAACTCGGCTGCGCTCCGCCCTTCTCGCATCATCCCTCCAGATCAGATCTCGATGGTCGTGCCCGGCCTTGCCAACTCGGGCTCCCTCCCCCACGTCGCGCCTGCTTCAGCGATCGAGCGCTCGTGGCTCAGCGTAGGCGGGAGGTGTGTCAGGATCAGTCTCCCGACATCGGCCTCGGCCGCCATTCGGCCGGCTCCTTCGGCGGTCATGTGGAACTCGAAGGCGGACTCGCTCACCGGCCCCTGCATCGAGGCTTCGCACAGCAACACGTCTGCTCGATGGGCGAGCTCCGTCACCGCCGTGCTCTCGCCCGTGTCCCCCGTATACACGAGCGACCGACCGGCAGCCTCGAGGCGCGTGGCGATCGACGGCACCGAGTGGTTGGCGGAAGCGAACGTCAAGGACACGGCGCCGATCGCGACCCGGGTGCCGGTCTGGCAGGTCGTGAAGTCGAATGCCGACCAGAACCCGTGGGACGGCCCCGAGGCGACATACGATCCGAAGTGCTCGGCGGCACCAGACGGCACGAACACCGGGAGCCTCGTCGCCCCCGGACCGTGGGCGACGAAGTGGTAGAAGCCGAGGAAGTCGGTCGAGTGGTCCAGGTGGGTGTGGCTGATCACGATGGCGCTCAGCCGGCTCGGGTCGAAGATGTCGAGCAGAGCCATCAACGTGCCCGGTCCGGCGTCCAGCCAGATCGCCTCTTCGCCGTGCGTGACGAGGTAGCCGGATCCCGGGTTGCCGCGCACCGGGCTGCTCCCACTGCTGCCGAGGACGTGGAGGCGCATGTCAGGCGGTTGCCTCGTGGGGCGGCTCTGTCGTGACTGGGTCTCGCAGCTCCATCACGGTGGCGATCCTATTGGCGGCCATCGGGCTGTCCCGCAGTCCCAACCGGGGTCACCCGGCCGTCCCGTATCCTGAACCAGGCGACCACGGGAGCATCGAGGTCAACGAGGGAGACGACGACGTAGAGCCACTCGGGGTCGAGAGCCCTGGCGACGTCCGTGGAGGACGGATACGCGGAGCTCGACGGATGCGAGTGGAACGCCCCGCCGATCTCCCACCCGTTCCGCTCGGCGTGGCGCATCGCCATGAAGTGCTCGGCCGGATCGACGGTGAACCGATGCGCCGAGCGATCGACGTTCGTCAGGCAGTAGACCATCCGTATGGCTCGCGTGGAGTCCGTCGCCAGCAGGCCGCACGCCTCCTCCGGGTGGGTGAAGCGGGCGTGGGCGACCATGGCAGCCGTGATCTCATCCGCCCCGGGCGGCTCTCGTCCGCCGTCGAGGATGGTGGCGGCCTGTGCCTCGGTCGCCGCGTCGACGACGAGCCTGATCCTGTGGTCGGAGAAGAATCCGGGACTCAGACCACCCTCGTCGTCTGCGACGATCATGCTCCTCAGGCCGGCATCGGCGAGCCGCGCCGCCGCCACCTCTGCGTCGCCTCGGTAGAGATACCTTCCGACGGTCACCAGCTCATCCACCGGTCCGAGCGTACCGGTGACCCGAGCACACTCACCGTCCTCGGGTCGGCCGATGCCGCCGCCAGGCACCGCCTCACCTCGGCACCGGCTCCCTGACGATCGGCTGCGTCATACAGCGACTCCCACCCCTCCCCCGGCACAGCTCGGACGAGTCGAGCTCGAGGACCTCGACTCCGGCGTCCACGAGCCGCCGGTTCGTCTCGACGTTGCGCGTATAGGCGACGACGAGACCCGGCTCGAGGGCGAGCGTGTTGTTGCCGTCGTCCCATTGCTCCCGCAGCATCCCGATGGCGTCCCCGCCCGTTGGGATGAACACGAGGTCGGCGCGCTCGAATGTGTCGTACAGCGAGGTGGCCAGGTCGTGAACGTGCTCGACCTGCAGCCGCGGTCCCATCCCCGGGGTGATGACGTGGACGTCGACCCTCTCGAGCATCCCGGGGAACACGTTGAACTTGTCGACGTCCACCATCGTGAACACCGTGTCGAGGTGCATGACCGATCGGTCGCGCTTGAGGTGCACGGCGATGACGCGCCGGATGGTGGACTGCGCGAAGAGGCGCTGCGCCAGGATCTCGACCGCAGCCGGAGCGGTGCGCTCGCCGATGCCGACCATGAGGGTGTCGTCGGTCAGGACGAGCACGTCGCCGCCCTCGATCGTCGCCGGGTATGCGTCGCCCGGCTCCTTTCCGAACCACACGGGGAATCGCACGTCACGAAAGCGCGGGTGGTGGCGGTAGATCATCCGCATGTACTCGGACTCGCGGGAGCGGGCGGGCGTGGCGAGCACGTTCATGCACAGTCCGCCCCTTATCCAGGCGGCGTTGTCCCTCATGAAGAGCAGGTTCGGGAGGGGACGCAGGACGTATGCCAGGCTGTCGGCCATGAGGTCCGCGAAAACGGACTCGACATCCCAGTCGACGAGCTCGCGATGCATGATCCCGCCGATCAGCAGGTCGACGACGGCTCTCGTCGGGGCGTCCGCCAGCGCGGAGACGAGCTCGGTCGCCACATGCGGCCCGCACTGGGCGGGGTTGAAGGCGAGCCTGAGCACTTCGTCACGGGCGCCGGCGTCGTCGAGGACCTCGCCGAGGAGCTTGTCGAAGTAGAGCACCTCTGTGCCCCGCTCCTCCATCATGGCAACGAAGTCGTCGTGCTCCCGTTGGGCCCGGCTCACCCACAGGAGGTCGTCGAAGAGGAGGGCTTCCTTGTTCTCGGGCGTGAGGCGGGCGATGGCGACGCCCGGCCGGTGCACCAGGACCTGCTTCAGCTTGCCGATCTCGCTTGAGACATCCGGGCTGGTCACTGGGTGGCGTCGGCGGCGGCACTCCGCAGGTCTCCGGCGATGGATGGGTCACCGGCGACCGTGAGTGATTCGAGCGGCCCTCTCCCCCAAGTCCACAGCAGCATGTCGCGTGCCCGTCCGCTCACCACCGCCCCGGAGTCACCGTGCCCGTCGTCGAGGACGAACCCCGGTTCGTCGGCGTAGACGTTGCCGGAGTTGGGCGACGTGCCGCTGTAGCCGATCTTCCTGAGTCGCCAGCGCCCTGCTGCGTCCTCGATGACCAGCTCGATGGTGCGGTCGGTCTCGGTGAGCTTCAGCCAGTCCGGGTACTCGCCCGCCATGAACACCTCCACCAGCTCGTCGACCCCGTCGGCGGCGAGCTCGGCGCCGATCGGCCCGACCTCCCCGTGTGCCAGCTCGGCGTCGGCTCTGTGGATCACCGTCTCGTGAGCCATCCTGCGGTACCAGAAGCCCGCCGTGCGATCGTTGTCGTACCAGCTCCACACCGGCTGTTCGGGGTCGGTCCTCGAGAGCGTGTCGAGGAGCAGGTCGACCCCCTCCTCGAACCACTCGATGAGACCGGATTCCGGGGCCTCGGGTTCGTCCGGAGGGTTGTCGACGACCAGCTCCCTGACTATCTGCTCCTTCTGGCGGTGCACCTGGCCGGTGTGGGCGACGAGGTCGGCGACACTCCATCCGGGGCATGAGGGAACCGGGGCGTCGAGGCCGAGCCGGGCGGCCGCGGCGAAGGCGTCGCCGTCGTGCCTGATCGCTTCGAGGTAGGAACCGAGCTCCACGGGCACAATCGTAGAGCCCCCCTGGACGCCGAAGAACCCGGAGATACTTCGACGAGCGAACTCGTCGACCCGAGCTCCACGGACACAACCGTAAAGCCCCCGGGGACGCGAAAGACCCGGAGATACTTCGACGAGCGAACTCGTCGACCTTGGACGCGAAAGACCCGGAGATACTTCGACGAGCGAACTCGTCGCCGCAATAGGACCAAGTTGCGGATCTCCGGGTCCCGGTGGTCCGAGTTGGAGTCGCCACCTTGCCGACCAGTGACGAAACGTCACACGTGTCGGAAAACGGCCACCCCCTTTCGACTGGTCAATGGCCGCTTAGCGCTCGGCCACCTCCAGGGTCCTCGATAAACCTTCACTCAACTAGGACCACCTCCTTTCCCTGGTCCGGTGATTCTGCCACACGATGCGCCCTTTCCGAAGTGATTCGTTGGAGAATGGGACCATGCGAGCGTGCGCCATCATCGTCGCGGCGGCCGTGCTCTCTGCGGCCTGCTCCGATGGCCGATCGGGTGAGATCGACCCGAGCGGAGGCGACGTCGTCGTCACGGTCGACGAGACATCGGGAGGCGACGCGGTCGTCGTCGAAGGAGAGGTACCGGAGGGATTTCCGATGCCGATGCCCGACGGCGGCGAGGTCGCAGATGCCGTCGTGACAACCGAGTCGGGGAGACGGGATTACCACGTCACCGCGCACTATCCGGACGATCGGTTCGACGAGCTGTTCGATCTCTACGATCAGTGGATGGAGGATGCCGGTTTCGTCGTAGCCGTCTCGGACCCGCGCAGCGGCTTCGCTCAGCTCGCCGGGCAGGGCAATGGAGTCACCGCCTCGGTCATATTGTCCGACCAGGGCGACGTCGTCTTCGTGAGCCTCTCATACGCCGAATGAGACGAACCGTCGCCGTTCTGGCGCTCCTCGTTGCAGGTTGCTCCGGGACGGGTGGGACCACGACCGGCACCGTGTCGGCCTCCGCGTCGTCCACGACGGGCACCGCCGGGCCCCCGGTCACGACGACCGCCGCCATCCCGCCAGACCTGCCCGAGCGAATGCTCGGGGTCGGGTTCAGCCCCCTGTCGTTCGAAGGTTCCGACTTCGATGACTTCTGGGACCGCGCCGCCGGAGCCGGGTCGGTCGTCTCCCATGCCGGCAGACTCGACGAGCTGGGAGACCCGAGCTCGGTGCTCGGGCTGGTGGCCGAAGAGGCGCAGGGCCGAGGGCTCGCCGCCGTGATCGTGGCGCACCCCGACTTCCCACTCACCGAGGCGAGCGTCGACGCCTACATCTTCGACGCCCTCTCGTTCGTGCGCGAGCACTCCGTCACGTTTCTCGGAATCGGAAACGAGGTGAATCGTCTCGCCCCGGACGAGTACGAGGATTTCGTGCTCCTGTTCGACCGGCTCGCGGCAGCCATCGCCAGCGTCTCTCCGAGCACGATCGTGTTCCCGGTCATGCAGTACGAATGGCTCGTCGGGCGCAGGGACGGCCTTCACGGCGACCTCGAGGTCCCGCCGACCTGGGAAGTCGTCGACGACTACCCGGCCGCCGAGGCATTCGGTATCACGTCCTATCCGGGCCTCGTGTTCGAGAGCCCGGCTGCGATGCCGGCCGGGTACTACGCCGATCTGGGCGAATACACCGACCTGCCGATCGTCGTCACGGCCACCGGCTGGCAATCGGGAGACGCACCGAACGGCTTCGCCGGCAGCGAAGACGAGCAGGCCGCCTTCGTCGATCGGTTCTTCGATCTGACCGCCTCCTTGCCGATCGCCATCGCGGCGTGGACGCACGTGTACGACCAGGATGCGCCCGTGCCGTTCGACACCATGGGGCTCGTCGGCGCCGACGGGTCCGACCGGCCGGCATGGAACCGCTGGGCAGCCGGCGGCTGAGTGGCACAATCACCGCGTGGATATCGAAGCACGGGTCAAGCAGGCTGCGGACGCCACCGGTGTCCCCTACACGCTCATCCCCTGCGACCCGGAGCTCGCCGACACGGCGATGTTCTGCGCTCACTACGGCTACCCGGAGAGCCAGTCGGCCAACACCATCGTCGTCGCCTCGAAGAGACCGCAAGGGCACAACGCCGCCTGCGTCGTCCTCGCCACCACCCGGCTCGACGTCAACAAGAAGGTGCGCGATCTGCTCGGCGTGAGAAAGCTCTCCTTCGCGCCGCCGGACCTGACGGCCGAGATCACGGGCATGACCATGGGCGGGGTGACCCCCTTCGGGCTCCCGGAAGGCTTGCCGCTCTACATCGACGACAGGGTGATGGGGTGCGACTGGGTCATCCTCGGCGGTGGCAGCCGCTCGCTCAAGCTGCAGGCGTCACCGGAGATCCTCTCCGCCCTTCCGAGCGCACTCGTGGTTCGCGACCTGGCGTTCGAGTGACATGGGCGTCGTCATCCGCCGCGGCACGAGCGACGACATCCCGAGACTCACGGAGATCTACAACCATTGGATCGTCGGCACCCATGTCTCATTCGATCGGGAGCCACAGACCGAGGAGTGGCGGCGTGCCTGGTTCGAGAAGTACTCCGACGACGGGCGCTACCAACTGTTCGTCGGCGAGGTGGATGGCGTCATCGTCGGGATGTCGTACAGCAGCCCGTTCCGCGCCAAGGAGGCGTACGAGACGACGGTCGAGACCACGGTCGTGCTCGACGAGGCCGCCATCGGTCACGGCTACGGCCGCATGCTCTTGGAGCGGCTCGTCGAGGAGCTCGAGAAGACGGATACGCACCGGGCCATCGCTGGGGTCGCCCTCCCGAACGATGCCTCGGTCATGCTCCATGCCGACCTCGGCTACCGCACGGTGGGCGTCTACGACGAGGTGGGCCGCAAGTTCGGCAAGTACTGGTCGGTGCAGATGATGGAGCGCCGGCTCGACGGCTGACCAGCCTCACGCGGGCGCCACGCCGAGCCGCGGGGGCGACGGCAGCGCGTCTCCGGCCGGCTCCAGAAGGCTGGAAACGGGTGGAGGTGGGGGGAGTCGAACCCCCGTCCCATGAGGCTTCGGTGACGGCATCTCCGAGCGCAGCCGGCAGCAAGTGTTCGGTCGAGGAGACGCTGCCGGCGCCTTTCACCTGCGACCTAGTCGGGATTGGTCTTGAGCGACGGGTCCCGACATCCCCGTCGCCGCATCCTGCATTGCGTTGCCCGATCCCTCCGAGGCAGGCGCCCAGCGGGCGGACAGGCCGCGTTAGTTAGGCGGCCAGTGCCAGATCGTTGTCGGCACTTGTTGGTTTCCCGGCGATTTAACGAGGACTCCGGGGTTCCTCGGCTCGCTTCCGTCACTTCAACCCTCACGGTCGAAACCGTTTCACCCCCGTGAGGTGTCGTCCGCAGACGACCAGAACACGATAGTCGCGACCATGCCGTGCCAGCGCCCGGGCCGCCATCCATACCAGTTGCCACGCTGGGCGCGCCCTGGCTACCGTCGGTGGCGCCGGTTGGTGTGCAAGACGTTTGACCTCTTCAAGGCATGCGCATGCGTCGATGAAGGGAGCGTTCTCATGGCGGAGCGCCGCCGACCACGGGTGTACTACGCGGCTGGCCTGTTCAACGAGGGCGAGCGGTCGTTCAACCTGCGCGCCAAGGAGATCCTCGACGACCTCGGCTACCAGGTCTGGTTCCCACAGTTGGACGCCGGCTTCCTCGAGGACTACATGGTCGACGGGCTGACCCTCGAACAGGCGAGGGACGCCATCTTTCGCAAGAACCTCGTCGCGGTCGAGCAAGCGGACGTCCTCGTCTTCAACCTCGATGGACGTGTCCCCGACGAGGGAGCATGCATCGAGGCGGGCATCGCCTACGGACGGGGCAAGCGCGTCATAGGCCTCCAAACCGACTTTCGCGCCGTTGAGCCGGGCGGCAACAACCTCATGATCGACGGCATCATCGACTACCAGATCGCCGGGAGCCTCGACGACCTGAAAGAGATGCTCGCTCCCGACCGGATCGAGATCGACCTGCGGGCCGACGAGTCGATCACGATCGACCTGCGCTCGCGACGTCCGTACATCGCCGTGTCCGGGCCGCTCGGGGTCGGCAAGACGTCCCTCGTCGATCTGCTGACCTCGAAAGGCCGGTGGCATGCGCTCGACGAGCCGATCGACGAGAACCCGTACCTGTCCGACGTCTACGCCAACCTCAAGGACCTCGGGTTCCGCATGCAGACGTACTACCTGGCCCAACGGGCTCGCCAGCATCAGGCGTCGGCGGGGATCGACAAGCCGGTCGTCCAGGAGCGGTGCATCCAGGAGGACGGGTTGGTCTTCTTCCACGCATACCACGCTGCCGGCGCGTACGACTCGAACGATCTCGCCACCTTGCTGTCGCTCTACGAGGCGCTCGCCGCTCAATTGCCGACGCCGGACGCAATCGTCGTCCCGTGGGCGCCATTCGATCTGACCCTCGAACGGATCGCGGCGAGGGGCAGGATCGCAGAGCGCGAAATCGATCATTCCTTCCTCGAGGGCGTCTACGATCGCTACTCGGACTGGCTGGTCGACTATTCGGAGATCCCGATCGTGAAGATCGATTCGAGCCTGCTCGACTTCGTGCACTCCCCCGAGGACCAGGCCGAGACGTTGCGCCAGATCGACAAGGCGCTCGAAGGCGTCGGCCTGACCGTGTGACCCAGGAGCAGGAACCACCCCCGACCGTGCCCCAAGCCGTCGGCTTGGCGCTCGCGGCTGCGTTCTTGTGGGCGACATCCTTCGTGTGGATCAAGCAAGGGCTCGAGGAGATCCCGCCCATCACGTTCGCTTCCTTGCGGTACCTCATCGGAGCGGTGGCGCTGGCCGTCTATCGCCTCGCCCGGCCGACCCGCAAGGTGACGATCACGCCGAGCGCGGGCCGCACGATGACTGCGCTCGGTCTCCTCCTCTACGCCGTCGTGCCCGCCTTGCTGTTCCTGGGCCTCGATCTGGTCGAGGCCGTCAGCTTCAACTTCGTCTTCCAGGCCGGGATCCCCCTCGTGCTCGCCTTCACGGCCGGCACCCTCCTCCACGAGCCCACATCGCGCTGGGAGTTCGTGGGCGTAGTCGTCGTCGTCGCCGGGATCTACGTCTTCTTCCCCGCCCTTCCGACAGGGTCGGAGGCCGCCGGGCTGCTCCTGGCCGCCGGCGCAGCCGTCGGCATCGGCGTCTCCAACCTGCTGCAGCGTCGACTGATGCGGGACGGCGCCGTCTTCAGCATCGACGCCACCTTGGTTCCGATGGCCGTCGGTAGCATCGCGTTGCTCGGCGTCGCTCTCATCGTCGAGGCCTTCCCTCCTCTCACCGTGCGCTCGCTGTCGCTGCTGCTCCTGCTCGGCATCGTCAACACTGCGGTGGCCTTCACCCTGTGGCATAGGGCGATGAAGACGCTCAACGCACTCCACGCAGGCGTGATCGCCACCACCCAACTCGTCGAGGTGGCCCTCCTGGCGTGGTTGTTCCTCGGCGAGGACCTCACCATCGGAAGGATCACCGGCTCGGTCATCGTCATCGGCGGGATCGTCATCGTGCACGTGAGCAAGGCCAAGGCCGCCAGGGGTGTCGGCCTCGACGTGCCGCTCGTGATCGAGGCGTAGCCCGGTTCCGGCGTCCCGGCGTCGCATCGATGCGATGGGGGGACGCAAGAACGGATTCAGCGCTGCCTGGTCGCCCGCTCCATCTCGCGACGCTGCTCGCGCTCCCTGATCTTCTGGCGCTTGTCGTAAGCCCGGCGGCCCTTGGCCAGCGCCATCTCGACCTTGGCGAGCCCTCCGCTGAAGTAGATCGACAGGGGCACGAGCGTGAGGCCCTCCTCGCGGAGCTTGCCGACCAGCGTGTCGATCTGGCGCCGATGGAGGAGCAGCTTGCGTGACCTCTCGGGGTCGTGCCCCCCGTCCCTGGCGAACTGATAGGGGGCGATGTGCAGGTTCTCGAGCCAGATCTCGCCGTCGCGCAGAGTGCCGTATGCATCCTTCATCTGCACCTGGGCCGCCCGCAGGCTCTTCACCTCGGAGCCGGTCAGGGCGATACCGCACTCGTAGGTGTCGAGAACGTCGTAGTCGTGGCGAGCCTTCCGGTTGGTGGCGACGACCCTGCGGCCCGCATCTTGTTTGGTCATCAGGTTCTGATGTAACGGTGCACGGCGAGGCTGATGGCGCTCCCGACGGCTCCGACCGCGACCCCGAACACCATGACCAGGACGGCAGCCTTCACGAGGAAGTTGCTGCCGATCGTGAGGTCGATGAAGTCCGGCAGCCCGTCGAGCTGGGTCTCACCGAGCCGGTACACGCCGACGGCGAGGACGACCGCCAGCAAGGCACCCAGGAAGCCTTCGAGCATCCCTTCGAGCAGGAAGGGCGTGCGCACGAACCAGTTCGACGCCCCGACGAGCTTCATGATCTCTATCTCTTCGCGCCTGGCGTACACCGCCATGTGGATCGTGTTGGCGATCAGGGCGACGGCGGCGACGCCGAGGGCGACGGCGAGCACCCACGAGAACACGCGCAGTCCGTCCCGCAACGCCGTGATCCTGTCGACGGCGGCGCCTGCCGAGGCGACCGAGTCGACGCCGCGGGTCCCCTCGAGGCGGCTCACGATCCCGTCGTAGTCCTTGAGGTCGGACGGCTGGATCCTGAAGGACGCCGGGATGATCGCCGGGTTCTCCTCGATGAGCTCGAGCACAGTCGGGTCGTCCTCGAACTGATCGCGGGCGATCTCGAGCGCCTGCGACTTCGAGACGAAGCGCACTTCGGCGACGTCCTCCCATCCGTCGATGGTCTCTTGGAGGGTCTGCACACCTGGGCCGTCGAGCTCGTCGCTGACGTAGGCCTCGACCCTCACGTCCTCGGACCACTTGACCGTGTTGACCCTGACGATCTCGCCGAAGAGCAGCGTCGAGAACGTGAGGAACAGCGAGATGAACACCGCCAGGACGGCGCCGAGGACCACGAGAGCGTTCCGGCCCATGTTGTGGAATGCCTCGCCGAGGACGTACTGGAGGCGCATCAGCCGCTCCCCTCGCCGGCCTCGGGTTCCTCCGGGAAGCTCTCCTGACCTTCGAGCGCCTGAGGGGGAGCTTCCATCTGCCGGCGGCGCACGGCCGGCCGCTCCCTCGTCCGGTCCTCGTACACCCCCCGGCTCTGGTCGCGCACGACCCGGCCTCGGTCGAGTTGGACGACACGGCGGCGCATCGCGTCGACGATGGCGTGGTCGTGCGTTGCCATGACCACGGTCGTGCCGGTCCGGTTGATCCTGTCGAGGATCCGCATGATCCCCACCGACGTCGCCGGATCGAGGTTCCCGGTCGGCTCGTCGGCGAGCAAGATGAGCGGCCGGTTCACGAATGCCCTGGCGATCGAGACGCGCTGCTGCTCACCGCCGGAGAGCTGTCTCGGGTTCCTGTCGGACTTCTCGGACAGGCCGACGAGCTTGAGGACCTGTGGCACCTGCGCCCTGATCGAGTGGCGCGGCTTCCCAGTCGCTTCGAGCGCGAACGCCACGTTCTCGAACACCGTCTTGTTCGGCAGGAGCTTGAAGTCCTGGAACACGGTCCCGATCGAGCGACGCAGGTGCGGCACCTTCCAGCTCGGCATCGCCGAGGCGTGTTTGCCTGCGATCCAGATGTCGCCGTTGGTGGGGCGGTCCTCGCGCATCATGAGGCGGATGAGGGTCGACTTGCCCGATCCCGATGGCCCGACGAGGAAGACGAACTCCCCCTTCTGGATGTCGAGCCCGACGTCCTTGACGGCGACAGTGGCGCCGTCGTAGACCTTCGTGACGTTCTGGAGGCGAATCACCGCGGACCTTTCGCAGGAGATGAGTCGGGCGCGGAGGCCCGATGTCTGGCTGGCCCCTCTCCCTGCTCTCGGCCAGATGGTACCGACGGCTCCGCCATATACAAGCTCTCTCGCACCGCCGCTAGGCCCTCTCGGCCTGAGCCCTCCGCCACTGCAGGTACGAGTCGGTCAGTGCGTCGAGGTCCCCGTCGAGGACGCCGTTGACGTTCCCGATCTCCAGGTCGGTCCGCAGGTCCTTCACGAGCTGGTACGGCTGGAGGACGTAGCTGCGGATCTGGCGACCCCACCCGGCCTCCGATTGCTCGCCACGTATGGCGTCGATCTCTTTCTGCTGCTCGTGGCGGTGATGCTCTGCGAGTCGGCTGGCGAGGATCTGCATCGCCCGGTTCTTGTTCTGGAGCTGGGACCGCTCGTTCTGGCACGCCACCACGATCCCGGTGGGCAGGTGCGTGATCCGGACGGCGGAGTCCGACGTGTTGACGTGCTGACCGCCGGCCCCCTGACTCCGGTACGTGTCGATCCTCAGGTCCTCTTGGTCGATCTCGACTTCCGTCGACTCGACCTCCGGGATGACGTCGACGCCGGCGAACGACGTGTGACGCCTGGCGGCGGCGTCGAACGGGCTGATGCGGACGAGGCGATGCACGCCGCGTTCGCCCTCGAACGTCCCGTAGGCGTGGTCTCCGCGCACGGTGAGCGTCGCCGACTTGATGCCGGCTTCCTCCCCGAGCGAGACCTCATCCACCTCGAAGTCGAACCCGCTCCGCTCGAGGTATCGCATGTACATCCTCATCAGCATCTCGGCCCAGTCGTGGGCGTCGACGCCTCCCGCACCGGCGTGGATGCTGACGATGGCTGGGTTGTCGTCGTACTCGCCGAAGAAGAGCGACTCGCGCTCGAGGCTCGAGAGCTCACCTTCGATGGACTGCAGGTCGGCGACTACCTCGGCCGCCGTCCCGGCGTCACTTTCCTCGGCGGCGAGCTGGAGGAGCACCTCGGCATCGTCGATGCGGGCCGCCAAGCCGGCCACCGCGTCGATCGTCGACTCGTAGCGGGCGAGCTTGCGAGTCACCTCGCGCGCCTTGTCCTGGTCCTCCCACAGGTCGGGCTCCGAAGCGGCGGCCCTCAGCTCGTCGAGCTCCTTCTTCTTGGTCTCGACGTCAAAGGAACCTCCGGGCGTCGTCGAGCCTGGCGCGCAGCGCCTTGATGAGGGCAGAGGGGTCGATCTCGTGAGTGGCCATGAGCCTGCAGGCTACCGGCGGGCACGGAACACGGGTGCCGGCTCAGGCCTCGACCGGCGCTCCCGGCTTGCCGTGACAGTGCTTGAACTTCTTGCCGGAGCCGCAGTGGCATGGATCGTTCCGGCCGATCTTGTCCTTCTTGGTGACCGTTCGCTGCTTGGGCGCGGCGCTCGACATCTCGACCGCGCTGCGCGGCTGGCGCTGCTCCTGGACGACTTCGACGTGGTACATGTACCGGATCGAGTCGAGCTTCACGGTCTCAACGAGGGCGGCGAACATGTCGAACCCCTCGCGCTGGTACTCGACGAGCGGATCACGCTGACCCATCGCTCGCAGCCCTATGCCCGAACGCAGGTAATCCATCTCGGCGAGGTGCTCGCGCCACTTGTTGTCGATCACCGAGAGGGCGACCGTGCGCTCCAGCCTGCGCATCACCGTCTCCGTGAGGTCGGCCTCACGGATGTCGTATGCCTTGACGGCATCCTCGATGAATACGTCGACGACCTCGCCTGAGTCGAGGTCGTCCGGATGGTCGAACGACGCCCGCGTGATCGTCGTCGGGTAGATCGTCGTCATCCTGGCGAGCAGCTCGTCCCAGTCCCAGTCCGCAGGATCCATGTTCTCCGTGGTGACGAGAACCTGGTCCTCGACGACGTCCTCCAGCCAGTCGAGCAGCAGCTTCTTCGTCTCTTCGCCCTCGAGGACCTGGTTACGCCACTTGTAGATGATCACGCGCTGGGTGTTCATCACCTCGTCGTACTTGAGGACGTTCTTGCGGATCTCGAAGTTCTGCTGTTCGACCTGCGCCTGCGCTCGGCGGATCGACCGGCTGACGAGCTTGTGCTCGATCGGGACGTCGTCTGGAAGCTTGAGGCGCTCCATGATCGACCCGACGCGGTCGGCCGCGAACCGCTGCATGAGGTCGTCGCCCAGCGACAGGTAGAAACGGGACTCACCGGGGTCGCCTTGGCGTCCGGACCGGCCTCGGAGCTGGTTGTCGATCCGTCGCGACTCGTGGCGCTCGGTGCCGAGGACGTAGAGACCGCCCAGCTCGACGACCTTGGCGTGCTCACCCTCCCACTCCGGACGCTTGCGCTCCACGAACCTGCGGACGTGGTCCTCGAACTCGGCCGTGTCCGGCTCCAGACCGGCCGCGATGGCCTCCTGCCGGCCCTCGAACTCGGTGTTGCCGCCGAGGATGATGTCGACACCGCGTCCGGCCATGTTCGTCGCGACGGTGACGGCACCGATGTTGCCGGCCTGGGCGATGATCTGCGCCTCGCGCTCGTGGTTGCGGGCGTTGAGCATCTCGTGCGGGATACCGTTGCGATCGAGGAACCGTGCCAGCCGCTCGTTCTTCTCGACCGACGTCGTGCCGACGAGGGCGGGCTGTCCCTTCGCGTGCCGCTCCTTGATGTCCTCGGTGAGCGCCGTCCACTTGGCGTCCTCGGTCTTATAGATCAGGTCGTCGTGGTCGCCGCGGACCATCGGCTGGTTCGTCGGGATCTCCACGACGTCGAGCTCGTAGATGTGATTGAACTCCGCCGCCTCCGTCATGGCGGTGCCAGTCATGCCCGAGAGCTTGTCGTACATGCGGAAGTAGTTCTGGATCGTGATCGTGGCCAGCGTCTGGTGCTCCTCGCGGATCCGGACGCCCTCCTTGGCCTCCACGGACTGGTGGATCCCGTCTGACCACCGGCGGCCGGGCATCTTGCGACCCGTGAACTCGTCCACGATCACGATCTCGCCGCCGTCGATCACGTACCCGCGGTCGCGCTTGTACAGCTCCTTGGCCTTGACCGAGCCCTGGAGGTAGTGGACGAGCGGGGTGTGCACCTGGTCGTAAAGGTTTTCGACCTCCAGCATCTGCTCGACGTGGTGGACGCCCTCCTCGGTCACCGCGATCGTCCGCTTCGCCTCGTCCACCTCGTAGTCGCGGTCCTTGGTCAACCGCTTCGCGATCTGCGCGAAGCGCGTGTACCACTGCGCCGACTCCTCGGCCGCGCCGGAGATGATCAGCGGTGTCCGCGCCTCGTCGATCAGGATCGAGTCGACCTCGTCCACGATCGCCAGGTCGTGTCCGCGCTGGGTGAGGTCCTCCCTGCGGAACGTCATGTTGTCGCGCAGGTAGTCGAACCCGAACTCCGAGTTCGTGCCGTACACGATGTCGCCCCCATAGATCGGCTTGCGCTCCTCGGGGCGCATCTGGTTCTGGATCGCACCGACCGACAGCCCGAGGAAGCGGTGTACCTGACCCATCCACTCGGCGTCGCGTTTGGCCAGGTAGTCGTTGACCGTTACCACGTGGACGCTGCGACCCGCGAGCGCGTTGAGGTAGCACGGCAGGGTCGCGGCGAGCGTCTTGCCCTCACCGGTGCGCATCTCGGCGATACGGCCTTGATGCAGGACGATCCCACCGTAGATCTGGACGTCGAAGTGACGCATCCGGACCGTCCGCTTCGCGGCTTCCCGGTTCACTGCGAACGCCTCCGGCAGCACCTGCTCCAGCGCCGCTTCGACCGTTTCGAACTCGGCTTGCGCCGGATCGCCGCCGCATAGGTCCCGGACGCGCTCGCGCAGGGCGTCCGTCTTGGCGCGCAGCTCCGGGTCGCTGAGACCCTCGACGTCGGACGCGAGGGCGTTGACGGCATCGACCTGGCCCGAGAGCTGCTTGAGCTTCCGCTTCTGGCCGGCCCCGAGGACCTTCTGGAGAACGCTCATCGGCGCAATGGTAGCCCGAAGCGGGGCCGAGAGCCGCTGCGGCGGGCTACTCGATCTCGAGGAGCTTCTCGCGCACCGCGTAGATCACGGCCTCCATGCGCGAGTTGAGGTGGAGCTTCTCGAGGATGTTACGGATGTGATTCTTGACCGTGTTCTCGGAGATGTGGAGGTCCTTGCCGATCTCGCGGTTGGTCTTGCCTTCGGCGACCAGCCTGAGGACCTCCATCTCGCGCTCGGTCAGGCGCGGGTGGTAGGGCCGCTCCTCGGCCCGCTTGGTCATCGTGGCGAACTCGGTCAGCAGCTTCGAGGCCATGGACGGCGACAGCAACGACTGGCCGGCCTGGATCTGTCGGATGGCCCGGGCGACCTCGTCGGGGTTGATCTCCTTCAGCAGGTAGCCGGACGCTCCGGCCTTGATCGCGTCGAAGAGGTCCTCTTCGTCGTCCGAGACGGTCAGCATCACGACCTTGGTCGTCGGCAGCGAATCCTTCAGGCGGCGCGCGGCCTCGATGCCGGCCATCTTCGGCATCCGGACGTCCATGAGGACGACGTCGGGGACGTGCTCCTCCGCCATCCGCACCGCCTCCTCGCCGTCGTTCGCCTCCCCCACCAGCTCGAGATCGGGCTCGTCGTCGAGGACGGTCTTCAGAGCCTGACGGAACAGCGCGTGGTCGTCGGCGATCATCACGCGGATCAGCTGGTCGCCCGACGTATCCTGCGCGTCAGCGCCGCCTGCTGCTTCCGGCTCACCGTTCGCCTGCACCATCGCCCGCCCTCTCGCCTTACGACCGGTGCTCGATCACACCGTAAGTACCGTCGCCGCGACGGTACACGACGGCGGGCGCCATCGTCTCGGCATCCGTGTACAGCCAGAACTCCAGCCCCCGGGAATCGAGTTCCAGCACGGCTTCCTCAGCCGCCATCGGCTTGCCCGGTGGCTGCCCGAGCCGCACGATCACCGGCCCATCTTCGTCCAGGGCAGGCGCCGCCCGGCTGTTCGGGCCCGGGTTCTCACGGCCGTTCGGCTCGTGGTTGGTCCGCTGTCCGCGGTTGCGCAGGCGGGCCTTCGCCTTCTTGACCTGCGTCTCGAGCCGGTGGGCGGCCTGGTCGATGGCGGCGAAGTGGTCACCACCGGCGCCGTGGGCGTGGAGGGTGTCCTTGGGAGTCTTGACCACCACCTCGACGCGGTGGCCGTTGCGCACGCGCGGGTTGCGCTCGGTGGACAGCTCGACCTCCATCTTGATGATGCGGTCGAAGAATCGCTCGACGCGTGTGAGCTTGTCGGTGGCGTATCCACGGAGGCGGTCGTTGAGGTCGACCCCGCGCCCCGTGAGGATGAGGTTCACATACGCAGTATATCGTCCCGCCACCGGGCTTCAGAGCCGGGGTCCTGCGTGCCGCCGAAGCGTCCTGGCGAGGGTGAGGACATCGACACGGTCCGCCCCTGCCGCCCGGAGCGCCCGAGCACCTGCATCGACGGTGGCACCCGTCGTGTACACGTCGTCCACGAGAAGGACGGCACCCGTCACGGGCCGGGACACGAACGCCGACGCGACGTTGGCTCGCCGCCGGTCGATCGACACGTCGGCCTGCCGGGAGGCGTCCCCGGCGCGGACCAGCGATCGCCTAAACGCCACGCCGAGCTCGCGCCCGACCGCACGGGCGAGGAGCTCGGCGTGGTCGAAGCCCCGCGCTCGGGCGCGGCGGCCGGCGGGGACGCAGGCGACCGTGCGTCCGTCCAGGCCCTCGCGCCGGGCGAGGTCGGCCAGCAGGCGTCCCGCGTCCGCTGCCAGCGAGGTCGAGCCACGCCGTTTCAGGACGAGCACGAGCCGCCGCGCCGGTCCACCGAAGACCAGCAGACTGCGGGCCCGGCCGAAAGCGGTCAACGACCGGCACGCTATGCAGGGCCCGGCTTCCGTGCCGGGGGTCCCGCACCGCCGGCACAGCGGCGGACCGATGATCTCGAGGGCCGTGGAGCAGTACTCGCAGAGGTCGCCGTCGGCGGCATCGCCGCATGCGGCGCAGCGCGCCGGAGCGATGAAGTCGGCCAGTGCACCCATGGGACCCGGGAGGATAACGGCGCCCACCGACGCCGCACCGATATCCTCACGCGTATGGCTCCGC
>DASWKR010000062.1 GCA_036396535.1 Acidimicrobiia bacterium
CCAGAACGCGACTCCCTCCTGTGCGCTCCGCCCGAGCTCCCGGCGGCTACTCGACAGCCGGACCGACGAAACCGTCGAGCGGCAGCGAGTCACCGTCGAGGGGGACGCGCCACGCCCTGCCGGTCCTGGGGTCGAGGACGACGACAGTCCGGTTTCCAGGGTCGAGGGCCACGACCAGAGACCCCTCACCCGTGAACCGTCGGGGAACGAGCTCGCCCGGCAGGTTGGTGGACCGAACCGAGCTGCCATCGTGGGGCTGCATGGTGAGCGACGTGCCGGCGCCGCCGAGGCCCGCCTGGACGACGAGGTCGTTCGAGAGCAGGTAATACGAGGATGTACGGAAGGTGACGGAGCTCTCGATCGGCTCGAACGCCGCCGAGTAGAGGCTCATGCCGTCGATCACGGTCGTCACCGTGAGCCCGAGGGCCGCCACGTCGACTCCGGCGATCTCCAAGGCGAGCGCCGTGCTCCCGGCGAGCACGGTGCCGTTCGGCGCCAGCTGATCGATCGAGAGTGGCGCACGAGCCGCGATGCCACCTCCCGGGCCGTAGACGGTGGAGTAGGTGACGAACATCGGGGTTGCGGTGACCGGGTCGACGACGACACGTTCGCCGACGTCGGGCCAGTCGGCGACGAGGTAGCCCCACTCGCCCCAGCCGTGCAGGACCGCCAGGTCACCGGTCCGAGTGATCTCATTCGGCTCCTCTGCCAGGCCATCCTGGTCGACACGGGCCGTGTAGAGCGCTCGACTGGTCTGGGGTGTTCCCGGCTCCTGGCCGGCGATGAAGGCGATCCTGCCCTCGTCCGTCGGGTGCCACGCGAAGCTGTAGACGTTGAGGGCGACCGGCTGGTATACCTGGGCCGATCCTGCGAAGAGCACCGTGCCACCCTGGGTGTACGTCACATAGGCCGCGTATGCACCCGTCGGATCGTAGGAGAAGAAATCCGCCCGACTCGGATGGGCGGTCCTCGTGGGTGCGATGCTCCCGAGCGGCCACCACAGCTCGGCGGTTCCGCCCCGCAACGGGTCGCGCACCGCAACCGTCAGGTCGCGGTCGAGCCCCGGAGCGATCTCGGCGAGCGTCGGAGGCGAGGTCGTCGTGGTGACGCGCTCCGTGGTCGTGGTCGTCTCACCCGGAAGTGCCAGGGGCGGCACGGCGACCGCCGCATTCACCGTGGTCGACGTCGTCGTGGTCGGGTCTGAGGAACTCGCCAAGGCTCCCGCGATCAAGCCGAATACGAGCAGGCCCGAGACGGCGAAGATGGCAGGAAGCCATGGGCGCGTCGGGCCGTTCCCGTCGCTCCCGCGTGCGACGTCGGGTGGGAGCGGCCGAATGCTGGCCTCCCGTGCCTCCATGTGCGCTTCATCGTAGGCGGCAGCGGATCCTGCGGATCATGGCGCGGTGAGGGGGCCGATCACCGCCGGGTCGTAGTTGTGCTCGGGTGCCGGCTCGGGGGGCGGGCGCACGGAGGGAGTGGTGGCGAGCATCAGCACGGCGAAGATCGCGATCGCGCCGAGCAGCGCCGCTCGCGGCGCACGCAGCGCCGCTCGCGGCGCACGCCCTCCTGGGTGGCTGCGAACGAGCGGGTTGCCCATGCCCAGAGGGTAGGCGCTGCGTCCGCCGCTATCGTGCCCGGCGCGGAGGAGGTGCCGTGGTCGACTTTCAGGATCGTGTCGCGATCATCACTGGAGCCGGGGGAGGGTTGGGCCGCGAGCACGCCCTCCTGCTCGGCCGCATGGGCGCCTCGGTGATCGTCAACGACCTGGGAGGCGACGTGCGCGGAGTCGGGTCTGCCGCCGGCGCAGCCGATCGCGTCGTCGAGGAGATCAGGGAGGCGGGTGGCAGCGCCATCGCCGACTACTCATCCGTCGCAGATCCCACCCAAGCAGCTGCCCTCGTGGCCCGGACGGTCGAAGAGTTCGGGAAGGTCGACGTCCTGGTCAACAACGCCGGGATCCTGCGCGACAAGACCTTCGTCAACCTGGAGATCGACGACGTCCAGGCGGTGCTCGACGTCCACCTCCTTGGGGCCTTCTACGTGACCGGCCCGGCATTCGCCATCATGAAGGAGCACGGATACGGCCGCATCGTGATGACGACGAGCGGCACTGGATTGTTCGGGAACTTCGGTCAGACGAACTACGGCGCCGCCAAGATGGGACTCGTCGGGTTGATGAACGTGCTCAAGCTCGAGGGAGTCAAATACGGCATCAAGGTGAACGCGGTCGCCCCGATCGCGGCGACGAGGATGACCGAGGGGCTGTTCGGGGAGATGATGGAGAGGTTCGAACCGTCGCTCGTCTCGCCGGCCGTCGCCTACCTCGCCTCAGAGGAGTGCGAGTACACCGGCGAGGTGTGGTCGGTAGGTGGGGGATCGGTGAGCCGGGTGTTCGTCGGCCTCTCCGACGGGTACTTCAAGCATCCCCAGCGAGAAGGCCCGCTCACCGTGGAGGACGTCGCCGCCAACATCGCCGACATCCGTTCGGAGGACGACTACCTGGTGCCTCGGTCCGGTCAGGACGAGTTCGGCAAGCTGGCGCCTCGCATCCTCGGAACGTGACGGCGCCGCCCGCCGCCGACGCCCCGAAGGAGGAATGGCGCGCCTGGGCGCGGGCGGAGCGCAGCGCGTATGACTGGGAGGCGATCTCGAAGGCGGTTGCCGGGGCCCTCCTCGAGTGGCCTCCGCTGCTGGCCGCATCGACGGTTCTCGGGTTCATGCCGATGCAGGGCGAGATCGACCTGCACGCCGTGTTGGAGGCCGACCTGTCCGCACGCAAGGCGGTCACTCGAACGCCCGAGCACGGAGGCCTCACGATCCACGAGCTGCGAGGGCCGTTCGAGGTGCACCGCTGGGGGTTCCTCCAGCCGCACGCCTCGGCACCTGTGATCGCCTCGGAGGAGATCGACGTGTGGCTGGTCCCCGGTTTGGCATTCGATCTCCACGGCAACCGCCTCGGCAATGGTGCCGGCTATTTCGATGGGCTCCTCGCCGGCGCCCGCAAGGGAGCGTTCCTGGTTGGTGTCGTCCCGGTGGCGCTCGTTGCCGACCGCCTCCCATCGGAGGCCCACGACGTGCCGATGGGGTACCTGGCTACCGAGGAGGGGATCGTGGAGGTCGCCCGGTGACCGGGCACGTCCAAAGGCTGGTCGAAGCGGAGGAGGAGCCATGAGAATCGGCTTCGTTGGGCTCGGTGACATGGGCCAGGGCATCGTTCCCAGACTGCTCGATGCAGGACATGTCGTGGCCGGCTGGAACAGGACGGATGCCAAGGCGGCGCCGCTGCTGGCGCTCGGGATGGAGTGGGCTGCGACGCCGCGTCACGCCGCCGAGGGAGCGGACGTGGTGCTTTCGATCGTCACGGACGCAGCCGCAGTTCGCGCGGTCGCGATCGGCGAGGACGGGATCATCGCCGGACTCGGCCCAGGTGCCGTCTACCTGGACATGAGCACCATCGATCCCGCCGCGTCGCGGGAAGTGGCGGCGGCATTCGCCGAGCGCGGCCTGGTCATGCTCGACGCCCCCATCTCGGGGAGCACCGTCACCCTGGCCCAGGGGACCGCCTCGATCATGGTCGGAGGCGACCGGGAGGCCTTCGACAGGGTGGCGCCGGTGCTCGCGGACATCGGGTCACGGGTGACCCACATCGGTGGCGGAGGGATGGCCGTGCAGATGAAGGTCGCCATCAACCTGGCGCTCATCGTCGAGATGGTCGTCTTCTGCGAGGCCGTGGCTCTCGCCGAGAAGGGCGGGGTGCCCCGCGACGTGGCGGTGGACGCCATGCTGAAGAGCGTCGTCGCTTCACCCGTCATGGGCTACCGGGGCCCGTTCATCCTCGACGGGGCGATGCCCGAGGTGCCGATGGCGGACGTCACCCTGCAGCAAAAGGACATGATCCTCGCTCTCGACATCGCCCGCCGGCAGGGTTCTCCCGCTCCGCTCGGGGCGGCTGCCAACGAGATGCTGAACGCCTGTCGCGGCCTCGGGATAGACCACCGCGACTTCGTCACGGTCTTCGACGTGTATCACCGTCTCGCTGGAATGGGTGCGGCTGCCCTCGAGTCGGAGCAGGCGCCGTGAGGCCGTACCGGGTCAATCGCTCCGCCGTTCCTCATGTGGGCGGCCTGCGCCGCCAGGAAGGCTGGGTCGACATGCAGGTGCAGTTCCTCGTCGACGAGGCGGGGGCCGGGTCTCGCCACCTGCTCGTCGGCTGGACCGTGCTGCCTCCTGGTGCCCGTCACGAGCGTCACAAGCACCCGAACGCGGACGAGTTCTTCATCGTCATCGCGGGGAGCGGGGTCGTATACACCGACGGCGACGACGAGCCTGCCGCCGAGGGCGACACGATCTTCACGCCGCGCGGCCACTGGCACGGCTTCGCCAACACCGGTACGGAGGACGTGGTCCTCGCCTGGGGTTGGAGCGGCGCAGGGTCGCTCGAGGCAGCGGGGTACGAGACCCCCGGCGGGGAGGGACCGTGAACGGGCCGGTAGGCGCAGGCACCGCCAGGATGCTCGCCGGGCGCGCCGCCAGGATCGCGGCGGGCGAGCGGCCCATCGGATGGAAGGTCGGGTTCGGCGCCCCCGCTGCGCTGGAGCGCTTCGGGCTCGAGGGCCCCCTCGTCGGCTTCCTCACCGACCGGGGCATCGTGGAGTCCGGCGACTCGGTCTCGGTTGGCAACTGGATCCGTCCCGTCGCCGAAGCCGAGGTTGCGCTCTGGTTCGGTGGCGACGTCGCCCCTGATGCGGACGCCTCGGCCATTCGCCGTGCCATCTCTGGTGTCGGGGCCGCCATCGAGCTCGCCGACATCGACCACGACCCGGCGGACCCGGAACGGATCGTGGCCGACAACATCTTCCACCGGCACGTCGTCTTCGGCATGCCGGACGGAGACCGGCGCGGCGGGGAGCTCGCCGGCCTCGTCGCACGCGTCGACGTCGGAGGCGACGAGGTTGCATTCGTGACCGAGCTCGAGGCGCTCACCGGCGGACTCGTCGAGGTCGTCGGTCACACGGCCCGGACGCTCGCCTCGTTCGGGGTTGGGATCACGAAAGGCGACGTCCTCATCGGGGGTTCGGTGATGCCTCCCGTTCCTGTTCAGCCGGGCGTCACCGTGAGGTACGCCCTCGAGCCGCTGGCGTCGATATCGGTCACGCTGGTGTGAGATGCCGCCGGTAGCCTCCCGACCGTGGAAGTGCCAGCTGCAACGACACGCTTCGTCTCCGACGCCGCCGCGTACGGTCTGCGGGTCGTGCCGAGCATCTTCCCGGAAGGTACGAAGACGGCCGCCGACGCCGCCGCGGCGATCGGGTGTGATGTCGCGGCAATCGTCAAGTCCCTGGTGTTCATGGCCGATGAGCAACCTGTGCTCGTGCTGATGCCGGGTGACCTGCGGGTCGACACGGCCAAGCTGGCCGAGCGCACCGGCTCGTCGCACATACGGCGAGCCGGCCTCGAAGAGGTCAGGGACGCCACCGGCTACGTGGCCGGCGGCACTCCGCCGATCGGTCACGCAACGGCGATGCCGATATATGCGGATCCGCATCTGAAGCGGTTCTCGCAGGTGTGGGCGGCGGCCGGGACACCGACGTCGGTGTTCCCGATCGCCTTGGACACGCTCATCTCCGTCACCGCGGCGGAATGGGCCGATCTCGCAGAAGGAGAGTGACGATGCCGAACTGGGCAGACGCCACCGCTCTGATCGTCATAGACGTCCAGCAGGGCTTCGACGACACCGAGTACTTCGGTGATCGCAACAATCCGAGCTGTGAGACGAACATCAGCGCTCTACTCGACGCGTGGTCTTCGCAGTCGTGGCCCCTGGTCTACGTGCGGCACGACTCGGCCCAGCCGAGGTCCCCGCTGCACCCGAGCAAGAAGACGAACGGGTTCAAGCCCGTGTTGGAGCGCGGCGCCCCGGACCTCGTCGTCGCCAAGTCGACCCACTCCGCCTTCTACGGCGACCCCGACCTCGACGCCTGGCTGCGGTCGCACAACATCGGGAGCATCGCGATCTGCGGCATCCAGACGAACGTGTGCTGCGAGACGACGGCCCGCATGGCTTCGGACCTCGGATACGACACGATGTTCATCCTCGACGCCACCCACACGTTCGACATCCATCCGGTCGACGGTCAGACCCTGCGGGCCAGGGAGCTGTCGCGGACGACGGCGCTCAACCTCAACGACGAGTTCGCCAGGGTGGTCTACACGTCGGAGCTCGTGGACTGACCGTCCGGCACGATCACGATCGCCGATGGGTCGATCGAGAGCGTGACGAGGCTACCGACAGAGAGAGGTCGCGGGCTGCCGACCGCCAGCCGCACTCCGGAGTCGACCTCGACGGAGAGCGAGTAACGCCCGGCTGCGAAGGTGCTGCCGACGACCACACCCTCGATCTTGCCCGCATCGTCGACGGTCATCGCCTCGGGGCGGAGCAGCAGCCGGTTCCTCCCCGGAGGCACATCAGCCATCGGGATGCTCGTCCACCCGAGGTCGGCGACCCCACCGGAGACCACGGCCGTGACGAAGGTGTCCATACCGAGGAAACGGGCGACGAACTCGTTGGGAGGGCGGCGCCACAGCTCGTCCGGCGGGGCGTCCCCGACGATGGCGCCGTGGCGCATGACCACCACCCGATCGGCCAATCCGAACGCCTCACCCTGGTCGTGAGTGACGTACACGACGGCCGCCTCTATGTCGCGGAAGATCGCCGCCAACTCGACCGTGAGGTCGTCGCGCAGTGCTCGATCGAGAGCCCCGATCGGCTCGTCGAGCATCACGAGCTCCGGCGACGGGGCCAGGGTCCTCGCCAGCGCCACCCGCTGCTGCTCGCCGCCGGATAGCTCGGTGACGCTCCGGCCTGCCATGCCCGTCAGCCCGACGAGGTCGAGCAGCTCGTCGACGCGTGAACGTGCGACCGCGCCTCCGACCCGGCGCATCTCCAGACCGAACGCCACGTTGGCGGCAACGCTCCGGTGCGGGAACAACGCGTAATCCTGGAACATGAGCCCGAAGCCCCTCTCGTGGGCCGGCGTCGACGTGATGTCGTCTCCCCGCCAGAGCACCGCACCCGAATTCGGCTTTTGGAGCCCGGCGATGACGCGCAGGAGGGTCGACTTGCCCGACCCGGATGGGCCGAGCACCGCCACGACCTCGCCCGGCTCGACGGCGATCGAGGCGTCGTCGAGAACCGCCTTGGCGCCGAAACGTACCGTGAGCCGCCTGCAGTCGAGCATCAGAAGCCGCTCGTGTCGTCAGGCCTGAGGCGCTCCACGGCGAGGACGGCGACGGTCGTCACGACCATCAGGACCACGCTGAGCGCCATGGCGACGCCGAAGTTGACCGAGCCGGGTCGGCTGAGGAACCGGTAGATCGCAACCGGCATCGTCGGGGCGTCGGGCCTCGCCAGGAAGGAGGTCGCCCCGAACTCGCCGAGTGACACCGCCAGCGAGAACCCCGCCGCCACCAGGGCGGCCCGTCCGATCACGGGAAGGTCGACCTCACGCCATACCCGAGCCGGTGAAGCGCCGAGAACGGCTGCGGCTTCCCGCAAGCGCACTCGGATGCTTCGCATGATCGGGACCGTGATCCGCACGACGAACGGGATCGCAACGAGAGCGTGCCCGATGGCAACCAGCCACACCGCCGCTCTGATGTCGACGGGCTCATCGAGGGCCACCAGGAAGCCGAATCCGAGAGTGACCGCCGACGTGCCGAGGGGAAGCATGAGCACCGTGTCGAACCAGCGTCCGACCAAGCCCCTCCGCCGGGCGACGACCGCAGCCGCCATGAGCCCGATCGTCACGGCGACGACGGTCGCCCCAGCCGCATAGGCGAGCGAGTACGCCACTGAGGCGACAGGCTTCACGAGCAATATGGGAGTATCGACGAGCAGCCTGCGGAAGTTGCCGATCCCGTACCCTCCGTCGACGCGCAGCGCCCGCTCGACGAGCACGGCGAGGGGAGCGAGCAGCAGGGTGGCCATGAAGCCGAGATTCGCCGCAAGGAGCGCCCGCTGCCTCCAGGTCGCCGGACGGGTCGGGCGAGCCGCGGCCGGCTGCACCTGCACCGAACGGCGCTCCTGGTATCGGGAGTAGGCGAACAACACGGCCGTCACGGCGACGAGCTGGATCGTGGCCAGGGCGGCCGCCCCTCGAAGGTCGATGAGCGACGTGGCCAGCCGCCATATCTCGACCTCGATCGTCGCCGTAGCCAGATTTCCGAGGATGAGTATCACGCCGAACGATGTCAGCGTGAACAGGAACACGATCGAGGCAGCAGACGCGATGGCCGGTCGCAACACCGGCAGGGTGACGCTGCGGAACGTACGCCATGGCGACGCGCCGAGCACTCTGGCCGCTTCCTCGATCCGGGGGTCCATGCGCTCCCATGCAGTCCCAACCGTCCTCACGACCACCGCGTAGTTGTAGAACACGTGGGCGGCGAGTATCAGCCAGACCGTCCCCCGCATGTCGATGCCCAGTGCTCCGTTGCGGCCGAGCAGGGCCAGGAAGGCGCTCCCGACCACCACGGTCGGCATCACGAACGGGACGATGGTGGCGGCCCTCACGAGCTTCCTCCCACGAAACTCATGCCGGGCGAGGGCGTGGGCGCCCGGAATCCCCACCGCCACTGTGACGAGGGTCGACACGACCGCCTGCCAGACGGTGAACCAGGCGACCCCGAGCAGCGACCGCCTGGCCGCCAGCTCGCGAAAGGCGTCGAGCCCGAAGCCGCCGGGAGGGAAGAAGGCAGATGCGAGTATCGAGAGCACCGGATAGACGAAGAAGTACGCCAGGAAGCCGAGAGGCACCAGAGCGGCCGCGCCGGCGAGGCGCCTCAGCGCACGATCTCGAACCACTCGTTGATCCAGCGATCCCGGTTCTCTGCGATCGCCGACGGCGACAGCGTCACCGGCTCGGGCGGGATCTGTGCGAACTCCGTGAACAGGTCGGGTAGCTCGGCGTCGGAGTTGGCGGGGAACACGAACATGTTGAGCGGCATGTCCTCCTGGAACGTGGTGGACAGCATGAAGTCGACGAGCTGTTCGGCCTCGGCCGGGTACCGAGTCCCCTCGAGGATGCCGGCGAACTCGATCTGCCTGAAGCACCCGTCCAGCATCGACCCCGTCGGCGCCTCGGCCGGCTGCGGGTCCGAGAAGAAGACGCCCGCAGGAGGCGACGATGCATACGAGACGACCAGAGGTCGGTCTCCGTCGGGAGAGCCGCCGGAGAACTCGACCGTGTAGGCCTGGGTCCAGTCGTCGGTGATGAGGACGTCGTTGGCGATGAGGTCCGCCCAGTAGTCCTGCCACGTGTATTCGCCGTCCTCCCCGAAAGTGGCGATGGTTGCCATGAGGAACGCCAGCCCGGGCGAGGCGCTCGAGGGGTTCTCGGCAACGAGCATTCCCCGATAGGCGGGATCCGTGAGGTCCGCCAGGCTCTGCGGTACCGGCACGCCGCGCTCTTCGAGCTCGGCGATATCGAAGTTCACGCACACGTCGCCGTAGTCGACGGGGGTGACGCGGTTCTGCTCGTCCAGCTTGAGGGTCGCCGGGACCGTCTCGAGCCCCTCTGCCTGGTGCGGCCTGAACAGGTCCTCCTCGAGGGCACGCGACAGGAACGTGTTGTCGATCCCGTAGATGACGTCCGCCGTCGGGCTGTCCCTCGTGAGGATCGCCTGGCTGACGAGCTGACCGGCGTCACCTGCCGTGAGGACCCGGACGGCGACGCCGCTCTCTGCTTCGAAGGCGGCGAGGACCTCGTCGCTCACGAGGAACGAATCGTGCGTGAGCAGCACGATCTCGTCGGGCGCCGACGAGCAGGCGGCCGCAACGACGAAGGCGACGGCGGCGAGCGCCAGCAGCCGCCTCATTCTCGGCCTCCATGCACGACCAGGAGCACCCCTCGTCTCACTCGAACGGAGGCGGCGGTCCCCATCAGCTCGTTGCTGATGCCTCTCGTCGATCCCGCCTCCAGGGTCTCGTTCTCGAGGGACCACCGCAGCCCTGTCGTGGTCACCCCGTGTGCGTCACCCGCAGCCGCCAGGAGCGAGACGGTGTCGCCGGCCGTTCCTTCGATGTGCACCGGCACCTCCTGCCTCGCCACCCGGATCCTGGTCCCGGCGACCCACCATTCCACATCGATCGTCGAGAAGCGCTCGGCCGTCAGCACGAGGGCGTTGCCGAGCAGGTGGTCGACCCGGCCGCCGTAGCCCCCGACGACGATGACCGATCGGCACTCCATCTGCAGTGCTCGGTCGAGAGCGAGCTCGATGTCCGTGGCGTCCTTGTCGGCCGGGTGGCGCTCGATCTCGGCTCCTGCCGACGCCGCCTCTTCCAGCATGGTCGGGTCGACGGAGTCCATGTCGCCGATCACGACCGTCGGGGCGACGCCGAGGACACGCGCCTGGGCGAGCCCCGAGTCCGCTGCGATCACCGCGGCCAGCTCCGGGAGCCGCGCCCTGAGCCGCCCGTCCGCCCTGTCGCCTCCCACGAGCACGAGGGCGACCGGCGAGGTGGCCTGCGAGATGCCATGGTGATCGTTCGGCGCTTGCGCTTCCACTCGCTTCCTCCGCTGGTATTACCCAGGTCAGGTTCCACGGGTCGGCTGCCTGTCGCCGGCAGCCCTCTCAGCTCGCCATCGAGCTCCCCGGGGTGGGACGCCTCCCATCGTACTCGTGCTTCGCCCGGAAATCCCCATCACGAAGCCGTTGACATGATGACATCAGTATGACATCATATCTATGTCAAGACGGAGTCAAGGGAGGAGTCGACGTGATCTGGTACAACAACCCCGACATGGTGAAGGCGATCCACGAGCAGATGACCCACGAGCGCATGCGGGCGGTCGAGCGTCGCAGGCTGCTGCGCCTCGTGATCGACCACGAGGAGCCGGCTGCCTGATGGACCTCACGGGTGTCATCGCGCAGGTCGAAGCCGCCGCCACCGCCCAGCTCGACTTGGCGTCAGGCGACCCTGCCGTCGAGGAGGCCGGGGCCGCCATCCTCGCCGCACTCGGCCCGGCGCTGCGCCAGGCAGCAATCCAACTGGCCGAGCTGGCGGCGATCGAGGTTGCGGCGCAGCTCGAGAGCATGTCGATCGACGTGGTGATCCGAGATGGCGAGCCGAGCCTCGTCGTACGGAGCACCGAGCCCGCCGCCCCATTCTCGGGCGACGACCTCGAGGCCCGCATCACGGTGAGGCTTCCCGAGCGGCTCAAGATGGAGCTCGAAGAGGCTGCGGGCGAGCTCGGTGACTCTGTCAACGCCTACGTCATCAAGCGTTTGGCAACGAGCTCTGGCGTGAAGCGACGCGGCAACCGCGTCACCAAGACGTTCAGGACATGACGGACCAGCGACAGGAGCTCGTGGTCGACGGCCCCGCCGTGCTCGACGTCACGACGTACTCGGGGGACATCGTTCTGTCCGACGGCCAAGAAGGCGTCCTGACGGTCCGCGTCTCGGGTAACGGCGCCGATCGCTTCACGATCGAGCAGCGAGGTAACGTCGTCGCCGTCGCACCCGACGGCGACGGAAGGGGCTTGGGGAGGCGAACCTCAGCGGGCGTGACGGCCGAGGTGCCGCGCCGAACCGAGGTCGAACTGCGGTCTTCGTCGGGCAACGTGATCGTGCAGACGACGGTCGGCAGCGCCAAGATCCAGGTCGCGAGCGGCGACGTCAAGATGCGCCAAACGACGGGTGACGTGTCCGTCAAGTCGGCGTCGGGCGATCTCTACCTCGGTTCCATCGGCGGAGCATTACGGGCCCAGTCGGCCTCGGGGGACGTTCGCGCCGACGACGTCGGCGGCGATTGCATGGCGCTCGTCGCCAGTGGGGACATCTTCATCGGATCCGTCGCCGGGCGGATCGACGTGAAGACTGCCAGCGGCGACGCCACGTTCCGGGACGTGCAGGGCGACGACTTCGTCGCCAAGACTCTCTCAGGCAACGTTCGCATCGGAGTACCGGGGCGACGCATCGTCGAGGTCGATCTCCACGCACTGTCCGGGTCGATCAAGAGCAACCTGACGGAGCGCGACTCCGGCGCCGCAGACAAGACCCTGACGATCACTGTGAACACGGTGTCCGGCGACGTCTATCTGCTCGACGCCTGACTGCCGGCTCACGCACCCGGCGGGTCCCCGGCGGACTCGATCCAATCGTCGACGTGCTGCCACGTCTCCAGCAGCCAGGCGACGCGCTCCTGGCGCGCCTTCGGGATGTCGGAAGCGGCGATTCGCCACAACTCGATGCGCACCGTGCGCCCGACGAGGCTCCCCGACCAGATGTCCCGCAGGGTCGCGAACCCACCGAGACCCTCGTGGGCGCAGACAACGACATCCGCACCGGAGTCGAGCAGCGTGAGGACGCCGCCGAGACGCGGTGGCATCACGTTGCGAAGCCGCGAGGCCGCCGCGTGCATCGCGGGGTCGGATGCGGCGAGGCGCTCGAGCGCCCTGGCCCTGCGCTCCTCGGAGAACCGGGTGCCTTCCGGGAAGATCAGCACCCCTTCGTCCTCTCGCAGCCCGACGGTCATCGCCTTGATGCGTCTCAGCTCGCCTCTCGGATCCTTGGAGTCCCTGTCGACGAAGTAGTTCGGGAGGCGGTTGCCGCCGACGTCCAACGCCGGCTGCCCGAGTAGCTCCTTCTTGATGATCCATCGCAGCTTGATGCCCGCCTGGTCCGTGAGCAAGACGGCGGGAAGGAGGTTGTCGATGATGCTGGCGTGACGGAACATGGCGATGATCGGGCCGGGGGCGGCATTCTCGAGCCCAACGACCCGCAGGTCGAGGTCGAACAGACGCTGCACGGCTCCGAGCAGGGTGCTCGCCCATTGGCATTGGACGGCCCAGCCACGATCGACCATCCATCGCTGCCTGGCTCCGAACCCTGCCGCCACCCACTGGCCGAAGAACCGGGTGATGCCCCACAGCTCGGCGGCCAGGTAGACCCAGGCGAACGCCACCATTCGCAGCGCCATCGCCGGCTTGCCGAAGAGAGCGAACCGGATGGCGTCGACGAGGGCGGCGAGGGCGGCCACCGCGGGAGCAGCAACGGTGAGCACCACGAAGAGCAGGACGGATCGCGGGATGGTGACGATCCTCCGCCTGAAGCGCTCGGAGCGAGATTCTTGGATGTCGGCCATCGGATCACAGCCAAGATAGGACGTCGGAAGCCCCCGTTCCGCCTGCGTTGGCGGTCGGCGGCGAGGTCCTCATGGTAATTTTCAGCACCCTCCCCCAGGTTGACCACCCCGCCATGGACAGCACACCGATCCGCGACTGGCCGCTCGATGGTGTCGACCGCCCGTTCGTGATCGGGATTGCGGGCGGCTCGGGATCCGGCAAGACGACGATCGCCGAGGTCGTCGTCGAGAGCGTCGGCTCGGGCGACGTCGTGCTCATCCCGCACGATGCGTACTACCGCCACGCCCCACACCTGCCGTTCGACGAGCGGACCAAGGTCAACTACGACCACCCGGACTCCCTCGAGACCGAGCTGCTCATCCACCACGTGGAGGAGCTGCGAGCGGGGAACGGCATCGACAGGCCGGTCTACGACTTCGCCGAGCACCTGCGGACGGCCGGCACGATCCGCATCGAGCCCAAGCCGGTCGTGCTGATCGAGGGGATCCTCGTGCTCGCCGAGCCGGAGCTCCGCAAGGTCATGGACCTCAAGATCTACATCGACACCGACGCCGACCTGCGTGTCCTGCGCAGGCTCGGGCGCGACCTCATCGAGCGGGGTCGCACCGTCGAGTCGGTGACCAAGCAGTACCTGGCGACCGTGCGGCCGATGCATCTGCAGTTCGTCGAACCTTCGAAGCGCTACGCCGACATCATCGTGCCGGAGGGTTACAACGAGGGCGCCGTCGGCACCGTCACGTCGATGATTCGCGACGTTCTCGCCGGGCGCTCAGTTCGGGCTCCAGTGACGCCACGAGGCGATCGACCACCGGAATGATCGAAGCGGCGAAGACGGCGTGGCCTTCGCCGCTGGCGTGGAACTGATCGGCGGCGAAGATCTCGGGGTCGCCACGGTCGAACCGCTCCCACAACGGTCCCCACGTCGTGCTCTTCAGCACGCCGGGATTACGGGCGGCCACCCTGGCGATCGCCCGGTCGAAGGCCCGGGCTCGCACCGTGCCGATCGATCGGACGAAGGTCGGTAGGCGCGGGATGGTGCCGATGTCTCCGACGCCGCACAGCCCCACCGCGGAGACCCGGGCGGCCAGGCGCCTCACCACGTCGTCGAGGTCGCGCTCGTAGACGGCGATCGTCGTGCCGCGCAACGCGTCGTTGGCACCCACCGATACGAGTGCGATGTCGGCGGGTGCTGCCAAAGCCGCCGACAGCTGGTCGCGCAGCACGTCGGACACCTTCGCCCCTCCGACTGCGACACTGCGGAGTCGGACGCGGTATCGGTCTGCGAGATGGTTGGCGACCCTGCGGGGCCAGGCGGCGTCGAGCGGCTCGACCCCCGGCGCGGTCACCGAGCTGTCGCCGAGGACGACGATGTCGATCGACGGTGCATCGTGGGCGCCGACCTCGACGCTCGGATCCTGGTTCTCGAGGCTCGGCAGGTCGGGCCTGTGCGCCGCGTACAGGATCTCGCCGAGCATCGAGCCTGCGCCGCGCAACGGCCCGCGTATCCTTTTTCGCTTGTGCACATCCATGAGGACCTCTCCGAGCGGCGAGTCTATTCCCCTCCCGGGAGGTCCTGGATGGATTGACTACTCGTCGCTCACCTGCCCGGATCGGCGACGGGGGCAGGCCCCGTCACGACGAACGTGACGCGAAGCTCGATCCGCGACTTGAACGGGTCGTTGCTGCGGAAGGTGACGATGCCGTGATACTCGCCTGGGGAGAGGGTCTTCGACTTGAGGATCACCTTCACCTTCTGGCGCTCGCCCACCGCCACAGATCCCGCGGCCGGCTTCACCTTGATCCACTTGGCGTCGAATCCCGCCAGCGGCAGCTGGGCGTTCCCGACGTCCGGGATCCAGTCGGTCGGACCGAAGAAGTTGCCGATGACGCCCGCCACGTTCATCGTGCCGGTAGGTGCGACGAATGCTCCGGTCGGTACCGCGAACTCGACGGTCGTCCCGTCGACGTTCGCCGGGCCTTCCGCGATGAGCTCGAACGTGATGAGGTCGACGAGGAACACGACGCCTTCACCGACTGCGAAGAGGTCGATGAGGTACTCGGCGCCGATTTCCTGCTCAGGCAGCCCGAAGAACTCCTCGCCGGGAACTCCGGTCGTCGGGTCCTGGTCGGCATCGATGAGGACGTACCCTGCGAACTCGCCGACCGGGTCGACCATCTGCATCGTCATGACGATGTCGGTGTCCGTGAATGCCGCGTCGAGCAGCGTCACGTCGGGTGGTTCGAGAGCATCACCGGCCGGGTCCTCGGCGATGATGGTGCGGACCATCCCGGTCGTGTCGAGCTTCGGCAGCGGCCCGGAAGGCCGCAGGTTCGACCTGCCCCATTGCACCGGGCTCACCCGGATTCCCGATGACAGCAGTCTGGCAAGGCGAGACCCTGCGGGATCGGCGCTGTCGGTCGCCGTCCAGTCGAGGGGAAGGGTTCCGGTGTTCTTCACGCGCACCTTCGCCTTCACCCTCTCGTTCGGTCCTGCAGTCGCTTCGATCGAACGCGGCCGGATCCTCGCCCGTGCCGCGTCGAGCTCGAACGAGACGTCGACGACCGAGTCCGGCGGCAGCGTGACGGCTGCCGACGCCGTTCCGTAGAGCGGTGCGCTCGCATCGACCGTGTAGTCGCCCGAGAGCATGTTCAGCTCGTACGTCCCGTTCGCCTCCGTCGTCGTGTGGCGTCCACCAGGGTTGGTCGTGATGCTGGCGCCGGCGACCGGCTTGCCGTTGTTCACGTTGGTGACCGTGCCGACGAGCTTGGCGTCGGTGACGACTCGATAGCGCAGAGCCATCCCGGGCGACACGCTTGCAGAGTTGAAGCTGTACTCGAGGGCGTCGGTCGACGTGTCGTCCTCGATGCCGATCGTGGCATTGCTCCCGTTGCCGAGGACGTCGACGCCGTCTCCGTACAGCATGTCGATCACGCCGTTCTCCCACAGCTTGATCTCGAAGCTGCCGGGTCCCTCGCCCGAAAGCAGGCTGACGTTCTCCCACTCGACGACGACGCCGTCTACGTCGCCGCTCGTCAGGAACTGGTAGTCGATCGAAGCGTCACCGTCGATGAGCAGGTCCGTCCACAAGACATACGCCGCCGCGCTCGGGTCGAATCCGTCCGGGATCGGCCTGTGGAAGAAGTCGCTGAAGAACGGGTTGAGCAGGGCCACGTAGCCGTTCGTGTCGACGTAGAGCGTGTCGTACGTCTGACCGTAGTACTCGACCTCGAAGGGGAGGCGGAGCCTCCCGAACGAGTCGTCGCCGAAGAGCGCCGTCTGATTCTGAGCGTCGACCCACTGGAATGCGATCTCCTCGCAGCCGTGCCCGAACAGGTCGAGCTTCGGCTGCACGACGATCGACACCGGAGGCGTGCCCGGTCCGGCCACGTCGACGGTTGCAGGATCCGCCGCATCGCAGCCGATCACATGGGCCACGATCTCGTACGAGCCGGCCGGGAGCTCGAACGAGAAGCTCCCGCCCGAGTCGGTCACCACAGGATCGAGGGGCGTCCCGGTGACGCTGACGTCGATGCCTGCAAGGGGTGCCCCGCCGCGGCGCGTCACCGTGCCGGAGACGGTGAACCGGGGAGCTGCGTCGAGGGCAACGTCCACGGTCGTCGTCTCGTCCTTGACGACGGCCACTCCGGTGACCGTCGCCGACAGGTAGCCGAACGCTTCGACTGTGAGGTCATATGTGCCCTCGGGGAGCAGGACGGTGAACCGCCCGTCCTCGTCCGTCGGTAAGCCGGAGACGAGGCTGCCGTCGTCGATCGTGATCGTGGCGTGCTCGATGGGCTGCGAGGTGGCCGAGTCGGTCACCGTCCCGGTGAGCGTGCCGCCGTCGCGCGCCACGAGCGACGCCAGCGCGGCGTCGATCCGGCCATCGCCGTAGACGTTGTTCGGGTCCCCACTCGGGTCCCCGCCGCAGGTGTCGTCGAGGATGTCGTGCGCCGTCGACTCGAGGATGTCGATCGCCGTTGCCGTGTCGGCTTTCAACGTGGGATTGGCGCTCATGATCAACGCCAGGGTCCCCGTCGTGTGCGGCGCCGCCATCGACGTGCCCGAGAACGATGCGAATCCGTCGCCTGGGACGGAGGACACGACGTCGACTCCCGGTGCGGTCACGTTCGGGTTGACCTTTCCGAACGCCGAGGGCCCGCGGCCCGAGAAGTCGGCGATCAGGTCGTCGATGTCGGTGGCGCCGGCGCTGACGACGTTGTTGTAGTCGCCCGGCGACCCTCCCTGTTCGCAGTCGGGCCCCGGGTTCCCGGAGGCGAAGACCGGGACGATGCCTGCTGCGACCCACGCATCGACGATGTCCTGGTAGAACGGGTCGCCCGGTCCTCCCGACCATGAGTTGTTCACGATGTTCGGGGCCCTCGACGGATCGGGGTTTGCCCCGGTCAGGTCGGTCGGGGCGAGCATGAACTGCCCGGACGAGAGCAGGGCAGACTCGGAGCAGGAGAAGTCCTCGCATCCCTTGGCGGCGATCCAGGTGGCGCCGGGAGCAACGCCGACGTCCATGACGTACGGCCCCGGTCCGTCACCACCGACGGCGGTACCCATCGTGTGGGTTCCGTGCCCGTCGGGATCGGGGCATGGCACTGGACCGCACAGCCCGGTCGGGTCCCACCAGTTGTAGTTGTGGTCGAACGTCCCCCCACCGAGGTTGCCGCGGTAGTTGTCCACCAGGGCGGAGTGGGTGTGCTCGACGCCGCCGTCGATACCGCCGACGACGACACCCTGTCCGAGAATGCCCTCGGCCCACGCCTCGTCTGCGCCGATCTTCTCGATCCCCCACTCGGGTGTTGCGGCCGCCTTCGAGATGGCGACGGGCCGCAGCCGCGGGTAGAGACGCTCATGGCGCACTCGGGCGACGCCGTCGATCCCGGCGATGGAGTCTGCCAGCGCTCTGGTCCCTTCGAAGACCAACTCGTTGCGGAGCCAGAATCCCTCGAACTCGGCCCCGGCTCCCCGCAACGCGTCGATCACGGTGGCCTGGGAGCGCTCCGCGACCCGCACCAGCCTGGCGCGCACCGCGGTGATCCTGTCGACCCTGTCGGCGATGCGAGAGGTCGGTGTGAGGTCGGCGGAATCCTCGAACTCGACGACCCAGCGTGGGCCCTTGGCGACGTCGGACGAAGCGGTCTCGAATGGGCCGGTCGAGTCTGTCGACATGACGGTGAACTCGTCGTCCGCCAGTGCGATGACCGGAGTGACCGTCGCGGCCAAGGTGAGTGCGACGACGAACAGCAGCGCGAGCTTGCGCATCCTGGAGGTTCCTTCCTAATGCGACCCCCGGAGGGGTCCCCGTCCACGGTGCCGTCGGGCACCACCTCGTGGTCGGCTCAGGGCCTCCTCACCCAGTGCCGGCTCCCCCGATCAACCATTACACGCGCGATTCTACCGGTTCGCGAAATGTCGCGGAATGGTGAGGTTTTCCCACTCTGGGCGCGTGGAGGCCCCGCACCGGTCAGACATTGAAGCGGAAGTGGACGACGTCGCCCTCGGCGACGACGTAGTCCTTCCCTTCGAGGCGCCACCGACCGGCTTCCTTGGCACCCGCCTCCCCGCCGAACGCGATGAAGTCGTCGTATGCGACCACCTCGGCCCTGATGAACCCCTTGGCGAAGTCGGTGTGGATGGATCCGGCTGCGTCGACGGCGGTCGCCCCGGCGTGAACCGTCCACGCCCGGACCTCCTTCTCCCCGGCGGTGAAAAAGGTCCGCAGTCCCAGCAGCCGGTAAGCGGCGCGGACAACCCGGTCGAGGCCCGGCTCGTCCCACCCGAGGTCGCCGAGCAGCTCGTCGCGGTCTGCGCCGTCGAGGTCGGCCAGCTCCGCTTCGATCCCCGCAGCGATCACCACTACTTCTGCGCCCTCGGCAGCGGCACGCTCCGCCACCGCGCCGGCGAGCGGGTCATCGTCCGTCGCGTCGTCGTCGACATTGGCGACGTAGAGGGTCGGCTTGAGGGTGAGGAGGTGGAGCTCGGCGAGCACGACGCCATCGGCCGGCCCGAGGGTGAGCGAGCGAACCGGCTTCCCGTCGCCCAGGTGGGCATGGGCTCGCTGCAGTACCCCCACCGCCTTGGCGGCGGCGGTGTCCCCTGCCCTGGCGCGCCGCGCCAATCGGTCGAGCGCCTTCTCGACCGTGGCGAGGTCGGCGAGTGCCAGCTCCGTGGCGATGGTCTCGATGTCGCCGATCGGGTCGACCTTCCCTCCCAGGTGGACGACGTCCGGGTCGTGGAAACACCTCACGACGTGGGCGACGGCGTCCACCTCTCTGATGTGGGCGAGGAACTGGTTGCCGAGACCCTCACCGGTGGAAGCTCCCGAGACGAGGCCGGCGATGTCGGTGAACTCGATGGCCGTCGGGACGATCGACCGGGGATGCACGATGGCGGCGATCGCCGCCAGGCGACCGTCCGGCACGACGGCGATCCCGACGTTGGGCTCGATGGTCGCGAACGGGTAGTTCTCGGCGGTGACGCCCGCCGATGTGAGCGCGTTGAACAACGTCGACTTGCCGACGTTGGGGAGACCGACGATGCCGCACGTGATGCCCATGGAGGCCAGGAGACTACGTGCGCCGTCAGGCCGTCCATCCGCCGATCACCACCAACAGGAGCGAGCACGCGCGCCGGTTTCGTTCCGGTAGCGTGCCGTCGTGCATCACGCGAGACGTGCGCTGGTCTTGACCGTGGTGATGGCGGCCGTTGCGCTGGTGGGGGCGCCCGCGTCGGCCATCGGAGGCTCGGCCATCCCTGTCGGCTATGCCCTGTGCTCCGCTGAGGGTGACGCAACGGGTTTCGTCTGGTACGCCGACGACGTGAGCCTCGGCACGACGCGTCAGCGGTTCCTCGTCCACGATGGCGTCGTGTATCCCGCCCGCGTCGACGATTGCGCGGCGGCAGTCGCCTGCCTCGAGCTCGAGCCGGCGGCGAGTGGCAAGCTGGCGACGATCGTTGGGACGAGTGCTGCGGATGTGTTGCTCGGAACGCCGGGCCCAGACCTGATCGTGGGCGGCGCCGGAGACGACGAGATCGACGGGAGGGGCGGCGGCGACCTCGTCTGTGGAGAGGGCGGGGACGATCGCTTGCGAGGGGGCGGGGGTCCTGATGTGCTCTTCGGCGGCTATGGCGACGACGTCATGTTCGGCGAAGCGGGCGCAGACGTCATCTTCGGCGGAGACGGGCTCGACGCAGCCTTCGGGGGAGGTGGCGACGATGTCGTGCGCGGGTCGGCGGGCAGCGATGCCCTCTACGGCGGATCGGGCGACGACCTGGTCCGCGGAGGAGGCGGGGCAGACGCCTGCTTCGGGCAGGCGGGCCACGACCGCTCGACGAGCTGCCGGGTGCGCCGGCAGGGGTCCGTGGCCTACGGCCGGGCGCCGTACGTCGGGTTCGAGGTCGTCGTCGACGACGGTGTCGACGTCCCCGTGGAGCTCATGGCGGGCTGGGTCGATCGCACGCTCGGGGACGCCAGGAGCTGGGTCGCAGAGGGCGACGTCGGGTTGAAGCGGCTCCGGGAAGGGGGCGCCATGACCATCATCCTGGCGACCCCCTCGACCGTCGATCGGCTGTGCGCGCCGCTCGACACGGGCGGCTACTACTCGTGCCGCAACGGCCGCTGGGTCGCGATCAACATCGACCGCTGGCAGACGGCGACGAGTTGGTGGACCGCAGGCCTGACGGTGTACAGGCAGTACGTGGTCAACCACGAGGTCGGGCACTTCCTTGGGCACGGGCACGTGTCGTGCCCGGGCGCCGGCCGCATCGCCCCCGTGATGATGCAACAGACGAAAGGCCTCGACGGCTGCATCGCCAACGGATGGCCCTATCCGTGATCTCTCCCAGGTAGGGTCTGGGCCATGAGCCCACAGCAGCTCGCCGACCTGCTCGTCGCCACGGGAAGGGCCCATCACGACGCCTTCATCGACACGGATGGATTCGATCCCGACTGGCCATCCTGGTATGCGAACCACCTCGAGGAGGAGTTGCGCCTCGGCGGATACCGGGGGACGAAAGATGAGCTGGCAGAGCTCCTCGTAGAGCAGGATCAGGCCGTGCGAGGCGCTGGTCGGCAGGAGGACTGGGCCCGCGCCTACGCCGAGCATCTCTGGCCAGTGCTGCATGGATCGTGATCGCCTCGTCAAGCTGATCGAATCGAGTGACCTCGACGGCCTCGTGAGGTTCACCGACGGCTTGGTCGCCGCCCAGGAGTGGGCCGGCCTCGTCGAGCTGCGCGAGCGCTGCATGGAGGCCAACGAGCGCGGCAAGCAGGTGTGGGGAGCCGCCCACTTCGCCGAGTACCGGCTCGCCCTCCACTCGCCTCCGCCTTACTGCGTCGACGTGTTGCGCCCCAACGCGGGTCGCTTCGCCCTCGGCCCGCTGTGGGAGGTGGCGGCCTCGACGCACACGTGGGCCGAGCTGTCGGGCGTCGACGATGCGAGGTTGCGGACGTTGATCGGTCACGAGCGAGCGATACGCGGCGATCAGGTCCCGTCCGAGGTCGCCGACCGCCACGTCGTCGACGCGCCCCTCGGGCTCGAGAAGTGGGAGCCGCCGTACCCCGTCGCCGTCTACCGGTCCGACAAGGCCGACTTCCCCGAGTTGGATCACCCGACCCTGGCATGGGTGGAGCTGCCCGTCGAGCACGCCGCCGAAGCGGTCGAGTCGGCGGCCGTGGAGGCGCTCCTCGATCTCGTGCGTCCATGGATGGAGGAGTCGAACGGTCGGGCAGAGGCGGTCTGCGTCGAGGGGAACCACCTGGACGCCATCAGGGAGCTCGGTCCCGGCCGGGTGCGGATCGCTCGGGTCGATCCCGCCAGGGCGCTCGGGGCGATGGTCTGGGCCGGGGCGAGCGGCGGCGCCCATGGCAGGCGCAGAGGGACACCGGTTGGCAGGGGGCTGGCGTGGTTCGCGCTCGGAGCCCTCCTCGGACTCGAGGACGACTGGCCCGTCGAGGGCGATGAGCTCGGCGACGGCCTCGCCGAGCTCGAGTGGCATCTCTGGGATCCGGGGGACCAGGCCGGCGGGTGGGGTTTCCACCTGGCGGTCGTCGACCCGGAAGACGCCCTCGCCTGGGCGGTCACCGCCGTGGACGCCCCCTGACGACGCGTCGCCGCCCCCCTCCCTGGCGCGCTTCCGTTCTTGCGTACCACCATCGCACATGTGCGACCGTGGTACGCCAGAGCGCCCACACTCTCAGACGAGCGGCGCTACCTCTTCGGCGAGCCGATCCATGACCTCCACCTGGCGCTCGTAGCCGAGGGTCGGGAAGTAGGAACGGGCGACGAACCTCACGGGTACCCCGGCCGACTCACGGATCTCGTTGAGCGTGTCGACGATCTGCTGCGACGAGCCGACGGTGACGGCCCGGGCGATGAGTCGGGACCGGGTTGCCTCGCCGGGCGGCGGGGCGGCCGGCGGAGGACCCTGGCGCCTCGTCGACGCCTCCATGTCGGTGTACTTCCACGAGAGGTGCCACAGGTGCTCACCGATCTCGTCCCATCCGGTGTCCTCGTCCGCCGCCGGGTACAAGATGGAGTAGTGGTACCAGTCGAATGTCGCCGGGTCCCGCCCGATCGATTCGAGCTCGTCGGTCGCCCAGTCGACCTGCTGCCTGAACTTGGCGGCCGGTGCGTTTGCGAACAGGCCGTCGGACTTGCGAGCCGCCCGCCGTATCGCCGCCTCCGCACTACCCCCGATGAGGATCGGGATCCTGGCCTGCGGGGTCGGGCGCACGCCGACGAGTGGCACGTCGTACTGCCGGCCGTGGTGCTCGAACGGCTCGCCGCTCCACGCCTTCGGCAGTATGTCGAGGATCTCGTCCATGGCCCTGCCCCGCCCGGCGATCTCGGCGCCGAGCGCCGCGAACTCCGACTCGACCCAGCCGAGGCCGAGCCCCAGGACGAGCCGGCCCTTGCTGATGAGCTGGACGGTGGCGGCATCCTCTGCGAGCCGGAGCGGATGGTGGAGGGGAGCGAGCACCACTCCCGATCCGAGCGCGATGGTCGACGTCCTCGCCGCCATCGCCGCCATCGTCACCAGCAGCGACGGCATGTATCCGTCGTCTATGAAGTGGTGCTCCGTCGTCCAGACGGAGTCGTACCCTGCCGTCTCGGCGTGCACGGCCAGGCGCAGCGTCTCGTCGTATGCCCGCTCCCAGTCCGGAGGCGCGCCTGGATCGATCTGGGCCGAGAGCAGCCCGAAGCCGAGAGCCATGGTCCGTCAGCCGGCTTTGAGCGTCGGTGCCACGGACTCGGGATCGTCGACGGCCACCGCGAAGTGGAGGCCCTCGGGTGACGAGTGGAGGAGGTACATCGCCTCGATGTTGACGCCGGTCACCGCCAGCGCCTCGGCCAGATCGGCAAGGGCGCCCGGCTTGTCGTGGAGAACGGCCGTGATGATGCGCCGCTCGTCGAACGAAACCCCGGCTTCCGTCAACACGCGGCGGGCTCCGTGCTCGTCGTCCACGACCAGTTTCACGAAGCCCTCGGGCCCGGTCGTGATGGCGGCCAGCGTCTGGATGTTGACGCCGGCCGACCCGAGCTCCCGGGCGAGCGTGGCGAGCTGTCCCGGGCGATTCGCCATCTGCACTGAGAATTCGATCATGGCGCAAGATTACGCGCTGGCGCCGTGCGATGTCGTGTCCGGACGGGATCCGAGCTACGGTGGGTGAGCGACATCGCGGCTGAGAGGAGGGGAGCGCGTGACGACGATCAGCTTCTCGAACACGATCGAGATCGAGCGCCCGGCCGGCGAGGTCTACACCTATCTCGCCGACCTCGAGCACGTTCCCGACTGGAACTGGGCGATCTCGGAGACGATGAAGATGACGCCGGGCCCGGTCACCGTGGGCACCCGGTTTCTCCAGAGTCGCCGCGTTCCGGCTCCTGCGACCGAGGTGCTGGAGGTCATCGACCTCGACCCCGGCAGGCGCATCGAGGTGCAGGGGACCCTGGCCGACTTCCCGGTCGACCTGGTCTACTACTTCGAGCCGACCGAGCGGGGCACCCGCGTCACCAACACGGTCGAGCTCGACACACATGGCAAGGCCAAGCTGCTCGCCCCGATCCTCGGGGGCCGGATCAAGCGATCGGTGGCCGGCAATCTGGCCAGGCTGAAGGCCCAACTCGAGACGCCGGAGCGGTGGAGGGCCTCGTAGGCTCTGCCTCTGCCCCTTCCGCCACTGCGGATCTACGACTACGCACTCACGACGACCGAGATACGCCACGTCGATAGCGGGTCGGCGATCGAACACATGTTCGACTACGCTCCACGACATGGTGAGCTACGCCGAGCTGCATTGCCACACGAACTACAGCTTCCTCGACGGAGCGTCACATCCGGAGCGCATCGTCGAACGCGCCGCAGAGCTCGATCTCTCGGCTCTCGGCGTCACGGACCACGACGGCTTCCGCGGCGTCGTCAAGGTGCACCAGATGGCGAGGGTGCTCGGCCTCCCCATCGTGTACGGCACCGAGGTCGGCATGCCGTTGAAGGCGACCGCCGACTCACGCGAAGACCGTCGGGACGTTCGAGGAATGCGCCGGTCCGCCGGGTCGAGCGATGTGGAAACGGGTGCCGGGCGCAACGAGGGCGATGACCCCGCCGCTGAGCCGAGCCGAGGCACGAAGCGGTCCCGTACCAGGAGGATGCACGGGACGAAGCCACTCGACCTGCCGCCGACCGACCATCTCGTGCTCCTGGCCCCGGACCCGAAGGGCTACTCCGCCCTCAGCCGCTTCGTCACCGACGGCCAGTACAGGGGGAAGAAGGACGCACCCCGGTACTCGTATGGCGAGCTCGAGGCGGCAGGGCGGGAGGGGAAGATCGTCGCGCTGAGCGGCTGCCACCAGGGAGCGGTCGCCAGGGCGGCCCAGGCAGGCGATCTCGCTGCGGCGATGGCGGCGGCGGCCCGACTCCGCGAGCTGTTCCCCGGCCGCTTCTTCGTTGAGTTGTGGCACCACGGGATGCCGGAGGACGACGCCCGTAACGACCTCCTCGCTGAGGTGGCAGCCCGGTTGGGACTGCCGACGGTCGCTACGAACAACGTCCACTACGCAGACAGGCGCGACGCCGACTTGTCGGAGGTGCTCGCCGCTATCGGGGGGCGTCGCAACCTCGACGTGGCAGACGGGTTCCGGCCGGCAACCGACGAGCGCTTCCTCAAGCCGGCAGGGGAGATGGTGCGCCGGCTCGGCCGCTATCGGGGCGCCGTCGAGCGCGCTGCCGAGCTCGGGGCCGAGCTCGCCTTCGATCTCGACCTGATCACCCCGCAGCTCCCCGACTTCCCGATGCCGGACGCCTTCCGATCCGAGGACGCATACCTGCGTCACCTGGTCGACGAGGGGGCGAGGCAGGTGTATCCGGGCAGCGGCCGTGATGGGATCGACGCTCGAGCGAGGGCACGCCTCGACCACGAGCTTTCCGTCATCGAGGAGCTCGGTTTCGCGGGCTTCTTCCTGGTGGCGTGGGACATCGTGAGCTTCGCCCGGAGCCGGGACATCATCTGCCAGATCCGCGGCTCGGGGGCCGATTCCGCCGTGTGCCGGTGCATCGGGCTGACGCGGGTCGACCCGATCCGCCTCCATCTCCCGTTCGAGCGCTTCCTCTCGCAGGAGCGAGGCAGGCCCCCCGACATCGACATCGACTTCGAGGCGGAGCGCCGCGAGGAGGTGATCCAGTACTGCTACCAGCGTTACGGGCGGGAGAGAGCCGCCATGGTGTCGAACGTCATCACGTATCGGGCGCGATCCGTCCTCCAGGACGTCGGCAAGGCGTTTGGGCTGACCCAGGCCCAGGTGAACGCCCTCACGAAGTACGTCGACACCCACAGCACCCGCAACCTCCGGGACGTCGTTGCCCTGCCGGTTGGGCTCAGGTCCGATCTCATCTACGACGTGTGCCACCGTCTCGACGGCTTCCCGAGGCACCTCGGCATTCACTCGGGAGGGATGGTCGTCGCCAAGCGGCCGCTCTGGGAGACGGTTCCGATCGAGTGGGGCCGGATGGAGGACCGCACGGTGTTGCAGTGGGACAAGGACGATTGCGCGGCGATGGGCATCGTCAAGTTCGACCTCCTCGCTCTCGGAGCGCTCAACGCCGTCCACCTCTCGGTCGATGCGATCCGCGACGTGCACGGCGTCGACGTCGACCTGGCGACGATCCCGCAGGAGCCGGTGATCTACGAGATGATGACGAGAGCTGACACCGTCGGGGTGTTCCAGATCGAATCGCGCGCCCAGATGGCGACGCTGCCCCGGCTGAAGCCGAAGACGTTCTACGACCTGGCGATCGAAGTAGCGCTCATCCGACCCGGGCCGATCCAGGGCCACTCCGTCCATCCGTTCCTGCGGCGCCGCAACGGCGAGGAGCCGATTCGCTACCCGCACCCGCTCACCGAGGAGATCCTCGAGAAGACGCTCGGCGTCCCCGTCTTCCAGGAGCAGCTCATGGAGCTGGCGCGGATCTGCGCCGGGTTCACGGCAGGCCAGTCCGACCGGCTCCGCCAGGCGATGACTCACAAGCGGTCGGACGAGGCGATGGCGAAGCTGCGCGACGAGGTGCTCGCCGGGATGGCGGGCAACGGGATCATCGGCGCAGCAGCCGAGGAGATATGGGAGAAGCTGCAGGGATTCGCCTCGTTCGGATTTCCGGAGTCGCACTCCGTCTCGTTCGCGTACATCGTGTACATGACGTCGTGGCTCAAGTACCACTGGCCGACGGAGTTCTTCGCCGGCTTGCTGAACGCCCAGCCGATGGGGTTCTACTCGCCGAACTCGCTGCTCCAGGATGCCATCCACCACGGGGTCGTGGTGCTCCCGCCCGACGTCAACGAGTCCTACTTCGACTGCACGGTCGAGCTCCTCGATGCCGACCACGACGACGTCGTCGAGTACCTGGGGATGCGATGGCGTCGGGGGAGAGGCGCCATCACCGATCCCGTCAGGCAGGCGGTCGGGCTGCGCGTCGGGCTGCGCTATGTACGCAACCTCGGCGACGCCGAGATCGCCCGTGTCGAGGCGGCCCGGCTGATCGGGGGCCGGTTCACGTCCCCGGAGGACCTGGCGCAGCGGTCGGGCATCCCGGTCGACGGCCTGGAGGGGCTTGCGGCGTCCGGAGCGCTCTCCTGCCTGGGGTTGGGGAGGCGCGACGGGATGTGGGCGGCAGGCGCGCTGGCCGAGCTCGGGCCGGGACGGTTGCCGCTCGCCGAAGGGACGGCCGCCCCTTCGCTGCCGGCGATGAGCCGGTACGACGATGTACAGGCAGACCTGTGGTCGACCTCGATGTCGTCGACCCATCCGGTCTCGTTCCTACGCGAGAAGCTCGAAGAGGCGAGGTGCATGACGGTCTCGGATGCTCTGAGGCTCCGCAAGCACGGGACGCGGGCGAGAGTCGGCGGGATCATCACGCACCGGCAGCGGCCGAGCACGTCGAATGGGGTGCGTTTCCTCAACCTCGAAGACGAGACGGGGCTGCTCAACGTCGTCGTCCTCCCTCCGGCTTGGGACGCCAACTACGAGTTGGCGCGCAAGGCGGTCGGAGTGGTCATCGAAGGACTGCTCGAGTTCCGGGACGGTGTGACCAATCTCGTCGCCCACCGCTTCGAGCATTGGCCGGTCGCCGGGATCACGAGCCGCGACTTCCGTTGATTCGAGCACCCGCTCGGTAGTGTCGCCCCAATGGAAGCCGACTTCGCCGCCCGCCTCCCGAAGGCCGAGCTCCACCTGCACATCGAGGGAACCCTCGAGCCGGAGCTCATGTTCTCGATCGCGGCGCGCAACCGCCTGGCGCTGCCGTTCCCGTCCATCGAGGCCTTGCGGGCCGCCTACGAGTTCACGAACCTCCAGTCGTTCCTCGACCTCTACTACCAGGGCGCTGCCGTACTCATCGAGGAGCAGGACTTCTACGACCTGGCGTGGGCGTACTTCGAGAGGGCGGCGGCGGACGGGGTGCGCAGGGCCGAGTTCTTCTTCGACCCGCAGACCCACACCTCGCGCGGTGTCCCGATGGCGAACGTGGTGCTCGGGCTGACCGGCGCCGCCGCCGATGCCAGGGAGATCGGCGTCGACGCCGCCCCGATCATGTGCTTCCTGCGTCATCTCAGCGCAGCCGATGCGATGAAGGCACTCGACGAGGCGTCCGAGTGGCTCCATCTCCTGCTCGGCGTGGGCCTCGACTCGTCCGAGGTCGGCCACCCGCCTTCGAAGTTCGCGGCGGTGTTCGACGCCGCTCGCCAAGCCGGGCTGCGCCTCGTTGCCCATGCAGGCGAAGAAGGGCCGCCCGAGTACATCTGGGAGGCGCTCGACGTGCTCGGGGTGAGCCGCATCGACCACGGCGTCCTTTGCCTCGCCGACGATGCGCTCGTCGAGCGGCTGGCCGCCGAGCAGACCCCGCTCACGGTCTGCCCGCTCTCGAACGTCGCCCTGAGGGTGGTCGGCGCCATAGAGGACCACCCGCTGGCACGCATGCTCGACTCGGGGCTCAACGTCTCGGTGAACTCCGATGACCCTGCGTACTTCGGCGGCTACGTCGCAGACAACTACCGGGCCGTGGCGTCGGGCCTGGGCCTCTCGGACGCCACGCTGGCGACGATCGCAGCCAACTCGCTCCGGTCGGCCTTCCTCGACGAAGGGGCCACGCTGGCATTGCTGGCCGACCTCGATCGGATGTGACCGATCACCCCGCCGCCATCCCGGCGATGATCGCAAGCGCCTCGTCGACGTCACCCGCAGTCACGTGCAGGTTCATCACGGCGCGCACCTCGTGAGGGCCGATCGGCAGCATGGCGACCCCGGAGGCGAGGGCACGCTCGCACAGCTCGTCTGCCGGCATCTCGGTACCGAAGTACACCATGTTCGTCTCGACCTTCGACAGGTCGACCGAAACGCCCGGAGTCTCGGCGAGGCCCATGGCGAAGCGCGCCGCGTTGGCGTGGTCGTCGCCGAGCCGCTCGCGGTGATTGTCGACCGCGTAGAGGGCGCCGGCCGCCATCATGCCCGCCTGCCGGAAGCCGCCGCCGTGCATCTGCTTGAAGCGCCGCGCCGTGTCGAGCAGGTCTCGCCGACCGACGAGCGCCGAGCCCATCGGCGCCCCGAGCCCCTTCGAGAAGCAGACGCTCACCGTGTCGAACCCGCGGGCGTACTCCCGCTCTGCGATTCCAGTCGCGGCGGCGGCGTTCCACAGGCGGGCCCCGTCGAGGTGGGTGCCGAGGCCGTGCTCCCTGGCGGCCACCGTGACCGCCTCGAGCTGATCGAGGGGCCAGATGGTCCCCCCGGCGGCGTTGTGGGTGTTCTCGCACTCGAGGAGCGTGATCGGCTCGAACAGCGACGACGGCAGGGACGGTGGGACCACGGGGATGGCGGCGTGCACCGCCTCCGGGGTGAATGTGCCGCGTTCGCTCGGGAGGTCTCGCACCGTCACGCCGGAGAGGGCGGCCGGGGCACCGATCTCGTGGAGGTTGATGTGCGCCGACTCCGCAGCCAGGACGACGTCGCCCGGGCGAGTGTGGGTGCGGATGGCGATCTGGTTCGACATGGTCCCCGACGGTACGAAGATGGCGTCTTCCTTCCCGAGCAGGTCGGCGACACGCCGCTCCAAGGCGAGCACGGTCGGGTCGTCGTGGTACACGTCGTCGCCGACCTCGGCCTCGGCGATGGCTTTGCGCATCGTCTCGGTCGGCCGCGTGACCGTATCGGAGCGGAGATCGATCATGCGCGGAGTCTCGCCCGGCCCCACCTGCTCCGCAAGCCGGTCAGGGGCGGGCGCGGACGCTCGCCCGCATGAACGTGAGATCTCCGAGCTCCTTGGTGTAGCCCCACCTCTGGTAGAAGGCGACGAGCTCCGGGAGGCAGTACAGCTCGTGGTGCTCGACGTCCGACAGCTCGGAGGAGATGGCGTCCATCAGGCCGGCCCCCAAGTCGGACCCACGCCGATCGGGATGGACGATGACGTCCAGGATGAGCGCCTTGTACACCCCGTCCGTGATGGCTCTGGCGAACCCGACCAGGTTCCCTTCCTCGTCCCGTGCCCCGAAGAGCACCTGCCCCGGCGCTTCCACCAGGCGGGCGACATCATCCCGGCTGCGGTGCGACGTCCACCACTCGGCCGCGTAGAGCTCGGTGAGGCGATCGACGTCGTCGGCGGAGAGCCGCTCCAGCCTCCCGGGTCGACTCACTCGACGTCTCCGGCGGCCATACCGGGTTGCAGGACATAGACGATCTCGCCGCGGGCGTCCTCGGCTGATGCCCAGTCGGCGATGTAGAGATCGATGCCGACCACCGTCGCCGTCTTCACCTGCACCGCTCCTCCAGTGAGGTGGGCTACCAACCCGCCCCAGGTCGGTTGATGGCCCACGAGCATGAGGCGATCGACGTCCGGCGCCTCCATCGCAACGGCCAGCGCCCCCTCAGGCGAGGTGCCGTAGAGCTCGTCCCTCTCCTCGATGATCGTGCTCCAACGCCCGGACTCTGCGGCGAGCTGTACGGTCGTCCGTGCCCTCAGGGCGCTCGACGTGAAGGCATGGTCGGGCGTCTCGTCCATCGAAGCCAGCAGCTCTCCCATCGCCTTGGCTGCTGCGATCCCCCGGGGGTTGAGGGGTCGGGAGTGGTCGGACGCCGCGGTGGTCCAGTCCGACTTGGCGTGACGCATCACCAGCAGGCGCTTCATCGCGGCGACGTTACTCCGGGACCGTGGTCACGGTCGGGCCACGGAGATCACGACGAGGTCACGGATTCCCAGACGCCCTGGTAGTCGACCACGAGCCCGTTCTCGTCCACCGCGACCTCCGCACGGAACGAGCCCTGGGAGTAGAGGTAGCGCTGGTCTGCGATCCGCTGGTACCG
>DASWKR010000063.1 GCA_036396535.1 Acidimicrobiia bacterium
GACCCGATCCCCTCGTTGCCGCGGGAGGGGTCGATCCCCGAGCCGTGCGCGGCAGCCGCGTGGCCGACCTCCGGTCCACGATCGGGGCGATCATGGCGCGCCCGAACGCGGCGCTCGGCCTCGCCACGATCGTCCTCAGCCAGGCGGCGATGGTGGCGGTGATGACGATGACGCCCCTCCACATGCGAGACCATGGCCACGCCGGACTGTCGGGGTACGTCATCGGCCTCCACATCGCGGGCATGTACGGGGCGGCTCCACTCGTGGGTCGATACTCGGACAGGGTGGGCAGGATGCGATCGATCCAGATCGGCGGGGCGATCCTGGCGTCCGGAACGATGGCGGCAGTCGTTGCCGGATACCAGCCGGTGCTCATCTTCGTCGGTCTGTTCCTCTTGGGCCTCGGATGGAACTTCGGACTCATCGCCGGCTCGGCCCTGCTCAACGAGTCGGTACCCGAAGGCATCCGAGTGAAGGCGCAAGGCGCCGCCGACGTCATGCTGAGCGTGTTCGGCGCAACCGCCGCGATCTCGTCCGGGCTCATCAAGCAAGGTGCCGGCTTCCACTGGCTCGCCAACCTGGCAACAGGGATGGCCGTGTTCGTGCTGTTGTGGGCGCTGTCAGCCTCTCGCCAGCAGGCTGTGGCCACCGAGCCGTTGTGACCTCGAACGTCATGATCCACTCGTCATCGGCGACGTTTCGCGCCGACGGATGGGCGAAGTTGTCGTGGCGCTCTCCCCGGTGTCGGGCGGCCTCGCACTGGTATTTCGACCGATCGCCAAGCGTGCCCTCGGTGGACTGGCGAGCCCTCGACGGATTGGCGAGCGGCCTCGGCGGGCAGGTCACCAGCGGCTGAGCGTCACGCGACGACCGCTCCGTACCGTGCTTCGAACCGCTCGGCCGCCGCGAGGATGCTCGCAGGGAGCGCCATGAGCCTCTCCTGGATCTCGGATGCCTTCGGCGTGAGGTCCTTGAGTCCGGCGATGTTCCACTGCTCGAGGAGGGGAACCACCACCCGGTCGTGGTGGATGCGCAGGTTGTACACGCCTGCCTTGGCAACGTCGATCGATCGGCGAACGAACCCCGGAATGCCGACCCCGGGCATCTGGAAGTTCGAGAACGTCGAGATGATGCCCTCGATCGCCACGGAAGGCGCCTCACGCAGCATCGCCGCCATCACGCCCTTGTAGAACACGAAGTGGTGATTCTCGTCCGCCGCGATGTTTCTCATCAGCTCGAACGCCGCCTCGTCCTCGGTGATCTTGCCTGCGTTGCGGTGCGAGACCCTGGTCGCCAGTTCCTGGGCCGAGGTGTATGCGAAGAGCTCGGACGGTGAGCCGAAGTTCGGCTCCCAGCCCGCCTTCATGGTGGCCATGCGATCGTCCTCGAGCTCTCGCGGGTCGCAGTTGCGCGTCGTCAGCAGGTAGCTGCGGATCGCCATGGCATGCTGGGCCTCCTCCGAGGTCCAGGTCCCGTTCCAGTCCTTCCACACGGAACCCTCGGGGAGATACCGTTCCAGGGCGAGGTGGTACCACGGGAGGTTGTCCTCGGTGAGCAGGTTGAGCACCAGCGACGTGCGTGCCCGCTCGTTGATCGTGCATTGCGACTCATCCCACGGCTGATCGCGGAAGCTGCGGCCGCGCTCCCACGGGACGATGTCGTGAAAATACCAGTGGGACCTGCGTTCTTGGTGTTCGGCGGCGAGCCGCGCTACGTCACCTTCGACCGCCTCGAGAAGCTCGAGCTCTTCGTTGTACGGCATCTGCTCTCCATGGTCGCGGAAGGAACCCGATCGACCACAGAGACAAGTCCCCGGCGCTTCTCAGGCATCACAAGGTTAGAGCGCGCCAGGTCGTAGTGGGTTTCATCGCCATCGACGGCACACCCGGCTGCGCAGTGTGCAACTTTGCACATCGTGCAATTACCGATAGTATTCGAGCCTCATGGTGACGACACTCGACCGGCGCAGCAGGCACAAGCTCGCCACCTTTCGAGCGATCGCCGGCGCAGCCCGCGAGCTGACGCTCGCCCGGGGGCTCGACGGCGTGACGATCGAAGAGATCGCCGACGCTGCCGGTGTCTCGCCGCGAACGTTCTTCAACTATTTCTCGTGCAAAGAAGAGGCAATCGTCGGGGTGGAGCCGGCCGTCCTGGCTGCCATCGCAGAGGAAGTCGAAGCGAGGCCGGCCGACGAACCCCCACTGACGGCGCTCTTCGCCGTGTTCGTCCCAGAGGACGAATCCGCACTGGCGAGGCGCTGGATGCTCCGCACCGAGCTCATGCGCCGCCATCCGCAGCTCCTGCCGCGCCACATGGCCGCACTCGTCGACCTGGAGCTGGCGCTCACCGGGGCCGTCGCCACGCGAATGGGCCTCGATCCCGTCGCCGATCCCCGACCGAGGCTCATCGTCTCGTCTGCCGTGGCGGCCTTCCGTTCGACGATGGAGTGGTGGCACGACAGCGGCCAAGAGGTGGCGCTCGGCGACGCCATGAGAACCGCATTCGACAGCCTCGCACGCGGACTACAAGCCAGGCCGTGACCGGAGGACCCGCGACCTTGGAATCCACGAACCCCACGAGCGCGCCGGCGTTGACCCACCGCCAGATCCTCGTGATCTTCAGCGGCCTGATGCTCGGCATGCTGCTCGCCGCTCTCGATCAGACAATCGTCGCAACCGCATTGCCGACGATCACGGGCGAGCTCGGCGGGCTCGAGCACCTCTCGTGGGTCGTCACCGCCTACCTGCTCGCTGCCACGGTCGCCACGCCGCTGTACGGGAAGTTCGGCGACCTCTACGGGCGCAAGGGTCTCTTCCAGATCGCAATCGTGGTGTTCCTCACGGGGAGCGTGCTCGCCGGACTCGCTCAGAACATGGCGCAGCTGATCGCCTTCAGGGCGATCCAGGGAGCGGGGGGCGGCGGCTTGATCGTGCTGGCTCAGGCGATCATCGCCGACGTCGTCTCGCCGCGAGAGCGCGGCCGCTACCAGGGGTACTTCGGAGCCGTCTTCGGGGTCACGAGCATCGCAGGGCCCCTGCTCGGCGGCTTCTTCACCGACCAGTTGTCGTGGCGCTGGATCTTCTACGTCAACCTGCCCCTCGGGATGCTGGCGCTCATGGTCACCGCCGCCGTCCTGCCGGCGGGTGAGCGGCGTGGCGGCGCTCGCATCGACTACCTGGGGGCGGCGGTCCTGATCGCCGCCGTGAACTGCATCGTCCTCTTCACCACCTGGGGAGGCACCCAGTACGCCTGGAGCTCGCCGCTGATCATCAGCCTCGTCGCAGCTTCGATCGTCCTGCTGGCGGTATTCGTGCCGATCGAGCGCCGGGCGCCGGAGCCGATCGTTCCGATCTCGCTGTTCCGGCTGAGGACCTTCAACGTTGCAGGCGGGGCGGGCTTCATCGTCGGAATGGCGATGTTCGGGGCGATCGCCTTTCTTCCCCTCTTCCTCCAGGTCGTGCAGGGAGCATCCGCCACCAACTCCGGCCTGCTCCTCCTCCCCCTCATGGCCGGGCTCCTGACGGCATCGATCGGCTCGGGCCAGGTCATCACGCGAACAGGGCGCTATCGGATCTTCCCGATCGCCGGCACGGCGATCGCCGCCGTCGGGATGTTCTTGCTCTCCACCATGGGTGCCGAGACCAGTCGCCTGCTCGTGACGCTGTACATGGTCATGCTCGGAGTGGGCATCGGCTTCACGTTGCAGACCCTCGTCCTCGCCACGCAGAACGCGGTGCCGATGCGCGACCTGGGTGCAGCCACTTCGGCGGTGACATTCCTCAGGTCGATGGGGGGCGCCATCGGCGTGGCCATCTTCGGAGCGCTCTTCAACAACGTACTCGCCGGCCGGCTGGCCGGCTTGCCGATCGGCGTCGAGGACATCTCCTCGATCACGCCGGCAGCCCTCGCCAGGCTGTCTTCGTCCCAGGCGGAGCAGGTCGTATCTGCCTTCGCCGACTCGCTCACCGCGGTCTTCAGCCGCGCCGCCGTGGTCGTCGTGGCCGCCTTCGCGATCACCTGGCTACTGAGGGAGACCCCGCTGCGTCTGACGACCCACGCCTCCGCCGGCGAGTCCGCCGCCTCCCAAGGGATGGTCGAACCTGAAGCCGCCGCTTCGGCCGGTCTCATGACCCCCGGGATGAGCCCCGCAGCCGAGGACACGCACTGAGGACTCCGTTCACCCCGTAGGCGGGCGTCACTGCAGTCACAGATCACCCCTGCGCTGCAGCACCACCAGTGCCAGCCAGCCAGGCAGGATCGGCAGCCAGAACGTGACCAGCCTGAAGAGGAGCACAGCCGCGAACGCCAGCGACGCATCGACACCGACCGCGGTGTAGCCGGCGATGAGGGCCGCCTCGGTGGCGCCGACCCCGCCGGGCGTCGGCGCCGCGCTGGCGACCGCGGCTCCCCCGAGGTACACGAACGAGGCGGTGATGACCGGGAGGTGACTCCCCAGGGCGTACAGACTCGCCAGCATCGCGACCGTGTAGGTCACCGTGACGAGGGCCGAGCCGAAGAACAGCGCCATCAACTTGGTCGGTGTCCGGGCGACGAGGGACACGGTCTTCCACGCAGATGCCAGCCCTGGGATGAGGTTCTGCGTCAGGAGCTTCCTCCCGAACGGGAACGCCACCAGCAGCCCGGACAGCAGGATGAAGATGAGGACGCTGACGACCGTAGCCCCGCCGGACGGCAACGGGAACTCGACGTCGTCCGACGTGCCGGCGATGACGCCGAGGAGGAGCAGCAGCGACACGTGGACGGCGAATCCGGCGAGGGTGTTGAGACCGACCGCCGAGACCGCCGTCGCGGGAGAGATCGAGCACCGCTGCAGGAACCGCACGTTCGTCGCCATTCCGCCGACCTTCGCCGGGGTGATCCTGTTGGCGAACGACCCGGCCACCTGGGCGGCGATGACCGGGCCGAGCTCCAGGCGAACGGGCACCGCTCCCACGATGCCGATGCCGGCGCCGACGTAGGACAGCACGGATGCGATGGCGGCGACCGCGACCCAGCCGATGGACGCGTTGCGGATATCGTCGAAGAAGCCACTCGCCTCGGCGAACTGGGGGACGAGGAAGTAGGCGGTCAGCGCGAAGCTGGCGAGCAGCACGAGGGTACGGGCACTGACGCGCTCCAGTCGGACGAACGAGACGTCCTTGACGCCGATCGCTACGGCAACGACCTCACGCAAGCGCTCGAAGTCCTTGGCCTTGCCGAGGCCGGTCCTGGTTGCGCTGCTCAGCGCGAGCGGCTGGATCCACGGCAATGCCTCGGACACGTGCTCCGGACCGAGCACCTCGATCGCCGTCTCGGCAGCTCGCTCGGCGCCGATGACGACGGCTGTCGACCCGATCAGCTCTGCCACATCCCGAGCCCGCAGCGACGATGGCGCGGCGAGTTCCGCGAACCCGAAGTCGATGAGCCACGGCGTTCCGTCGTCGGCAGCGAACACGTTGGCGAGCCGCAGGTCGCGATGGGCTATGCCCGCCTGGTCGAGGTCGGCGACGAGGCGCCACAGGTCGCGCAACATCTCGGGGGTGATCGTCTCGGGGTCGACCTCATCGAGTGAGTGCCCATCTATCCGCTCGTACGCGAGGAGCATCGCGTCCGTTCCGATCTCGGCGATGGTGACGAGCTGCGGGGTCCGAATCCCGCGGGAGCGCGCCGCCAGGGACAGGAGTGCCTCGTGCTCGACCGCCCGCTCGAGCGACGTGAACGGGCGGCGGTCTCCTGCTTTGCGCAGCCGGATCCAGCGATACAGCCTGAAGAGGAGGTCGGCGGCCCGGTGGTCACTGTTGAGCGTCTTGACGAACAGCTCCGCCCCATCCGTCGTGGTGGCGAACCACGGCACCGATCCGCGGGCGTCCACCGCCGCCCGGTCGACCCGCGCCAACTTGAACCCGCTGTCCCCGAGCGTCGCCGAGATCTCCTCAGGCGTCGGCGTGCGATCACGGGTCTTGAAGATCAGCGCAACCAGAGAGCCCGCCACCATGCCGATGCCGATGTCGAGTGGCAGCGTGATCACGGCGAGGGCGCCCCCGACGAACGAGAGGGAGACACCTGCGACGACGATGCCCGTCGCCCACGGGTGGAGGCGCCTGCTGATCCAGGGGCTCGCCAAGGTCAGCACTGCGATGAGTGATGCCAGGCCCTCGTTGCCGAGGCTCGCCTCCGGGCCCGAGTTCTCCACCGCCCTGATCAGGGCGTCGGACGTCGCCAGCTGAACGACGAGCTCGGCGCCGAGAGCCGAGAGGATCGCTGCGATGATCGCCGCAGCGTTCACCAGCAGCCAACGGCGGACCCGCTTCCTGACGAGCAGCCCGACGTTCGTCGCCAGGATCGTCACCGCGATGGCGACCCCGACGATGATCTCGATGGCGACCGGCACGTACTCCGGGAACGAGGCTTGCAGGGTCGTGATGTCGCGGCGCAGCCCGAGCAGCGCGTTCTCGAACACGACGAGGAGCTGGACTCCGAGCGTGGTCAGGACGAGCCCGACCACGAGCCGGAAGACGAACAATGGAGAGCGAACCAGCGGCGCCTTTTCCATCTCGTCCTCCACTTGGGGTAGGTGACGACAGCACGGCTGCGCCGGTCCCGCATGTATCGTATCGCCCGATGGCCCAGCACCGCTTGTCGAGGCCGTCGATCTCGGAGACCGCGACGTCGATCGTCGCTGTCATCGTCGTCGGCGGAGCCGCGCTACTTGCCACCGTTCCGCCGGCGGCGTGGGAGCTCGATGTGTTCGAGGCCGTGAACGGTCTCCCGAACGTGTCGTCGTTGGCGTGGTGGCCGGTCATGCAGCTCGGCAGCCTGGGGGGCGCCGTGCTGTGCGTCTTGGCGGTCGCCGCGTGGCGAGGACGACGACTTGCGGGCGCATACGCCCTCGCAGCCGGCCTCGCCTGGCTGGCGGCCCAGGCGCTCAAGATCGGCGCCGGCAGGTCACGGCCTGCAGAGCTCGCAGTGGCGACGATCGTGCGGGGAGCCGAGGCCGTCGGGGAGGGCTTCCCTTCCGGGCACGCCGCGGTTGCATTCGCGGCGGCAACGATCATCGCCTTCGAGCTTCGCGGATGGTGGCGTGCGATTCCGCTCCTCCTCGCCGTCACCGTGGCGGCGACGCGCCTCTATGTAGGCGCCCACCTGCCGCTCGACGTCTTCGGCGGCGCTGCCCTCGGCCTGGCGCTCGGGCTCATCGTGCACATGTCCGGCGCTCCGCACCTGAGAGGAACGTCGACGACCGGACCGCGGTAGCCTCCCGCCGGTGAGTGACCCCGCCAAGCCGATCCGTCCAGACCTGTCCCCGTTCGCGGGCGATTGGCGCGGGACGTGGAAGACGTGGATCGAGCCGGATGTGCTCCACGACGAGTCGCCGATCGAGGCGGTCGTCACTCCGCTCATCGAAGGCCGGGACATCACGGTGGTGTACACCGCCTCCATCGGGGCCGACGCCGTCGAGGGTTTCGTCCTCGCCGGCCCCCTCCAACACGGCGGGGTCCACGTGGCGTGGGTCGACAGCTGGCACACGAGTGGTCTGGTCCAAGCGGGAGACGGTCACGTGACGCCGGACGGGTTCGCGGCATCCGTGGCGTACAGCTACGACGGGCAGGCATGGACGTGGTCGAGCGAGTACTCCGTCGACTCCAACCGGCTCGTGATCCGCCACTACAACGAGGGACCGGGTTGTCCCCGCTACCTGGGCGTCGAGGCGGTGCTCGAGCGGATCACAGCGTCGTGACCTCGACTACAGTTGGGCCGGACATGAATTACTCGACGACCGACGCGTACTGCTGCTGTTGTTGTTGCGCCGCGCCGCGCGGGAGACTCGACTGCTGATCGACCGAACAACCCAGCACCGAACCACCACCCGCCCGGCCCCGCCGAGGCGGGTTTTTCGTGGTGGCGACGACGACAGGAGCACGACATTGACGGCCAACCTCACAGAACGCTTGGGTACCGACCGACTGGCGCGCCGCTACATGGATGTGCGCGATCTCCTTCCGGACGTCGACAATCCCACGCCCCTCGTGAGGGTGAACCACGTCGCCTCCGCCATCGACCTCTATCTGAAGCTCGAGTGGCTCAATCCCTTCGGTTCTGTCAAGGACAGGACGGCGGCATACCTCCTCGAGGACCTGAAGCGTGCCGACCGTCTGGCCGGTCGCGAGCTCGTCGAAGCATCATCCGGCAACACCGCCATCGCCCTGGCTGCCCTGGCGGCTCTCGAGGGAACGAGGCTCACGGTGACCATCCCCGACGGAGTCCCCGAGGAGAAGAAGCTGATCCTGAGGATGCTCGGCGCCGAGGTGTGGTCGACCCCCGACGACCTGTGCCCGGTCGACCTCCCGAAGGACGGGGCGATCGCCCTCGCTCGCTCGCTCGCCGCCTCGGGCGAACGCTATGTCATGCCGGACCAGTACGACAACCCCGAGAACGTCCGAGCCCACTACGAGACCACCGGCCCTGAGATCTGGCGCCAGACGGAGGGTGGAGTGAGGACATTCATCGCCGGTTTCGGGACGTGCGGGACGATCTCAGGTGTCGGCCGCTACCTGAAGGAGCAGGATCCCGGCGTTCGCATCGTCGCCGTCGAGCCCCAAAAGGGTCACCGCCTCCCCGGATTGAAGAGCTTCGCCGAGGCGAAGGAGCCGGCGATCCTCGACCGTACCGTCATCGACGACGTCATCACCGTCGAGGACGAGCCCGCCTATGCCACGACGCTGCGACTTTGGCGCGAGGACGCCCTCATGGTCGGCCCGTCGACGGGAGCGCTCGTCCACGCCGCCAACGTGATCGCGCCGGAAGGCGTCACCGTGGCCATCTCACCCGATTCGGGCACCAAGTACACGAGCTACTTCGCCGGCTTGCTCGGCGACGAAGGACTCCCACGGATCTGATCGAGAAGGAGAAGCAGATGACCCAACAGACGACATACACGGACCGGGTGACCGAGACCCTCGATTGCACCGGGCTGCTCTGCCCTTTGCCTGTCTACAAGGCATCCCTGGCGCTGCAGCAGCTCGCCGGCGGTCAGGTGCTCGAGCTCGTGTGCACCGACCCGGGGTCGCTCGAAGACATCCCGGCACTCGCCAGGCAACGAGGCGACACCCTGCTCGGTTTCGAGAGGCGGCCTGACACCCAGGTCTTCTGGATCGAGAAAGGGCCGTCGGCATGACCGCGGCGAGGACCCTTCCCGACACCGCCCCGGCGGCCGTCGAGGCACCGAAGCGCAAGCGGCTCGCCCTGGTGGCATCGAAGGGCACGCTCGATCAGGCATATCCACCACTCATACTGGCGACGACGGCGGCGAGCCTCGGATGGGAGGTGGGGATCTACTTCACCTTCTACGGCCTCGACATCCTTCACAAGGACCGGTTCGAGAAGCTCAAGGTCGCCTCGCTCGCCAACCCGGCGGGCCCGATCCAGCTCCCGAACATCCTGGGCGCCGTCCCCGGCGCAACCAAGGCTGCCACCAGCATCATGAAGAAATGGATGCGCGACGCCAGGATGCCGGACGTCACCGAGTTCATCGACATGGCGCGCGGGCTCGACGTGACCTTCTTCGCGTGCTCGACGACCATGGGGGTGATGGGCGTTGAGGAGAAGGACCTGATCGAAGGGTGCGACATCGCCGGCGCGGCGGCGTTCCTCGACTTCGCGGCGGACGCCGACGTCCAACTGTTCATCTGACGCAGGAACCGGTGACCGACTCACCGAGGGGTCAGGTGCACGCTCGTGCGTGCATCAGCTTCCCGGGGCGTCCTCGAGCACCGGCTGGGCATACGTGAACCGAGCGGTGTCTTCGTCGTAGTCGACGATGGAGGGCACGTACGCCGCTCGCTGGCGCCCGCAGCCGGCACCGACCGCATGGGCTGCGATCTCGTCGGCGTAGCGCTCGACGAAGCCTGCCACGAGCGCCCGCTCCCCAGCCCCGAGCCCGCAGCGGTTGGCGTCCGTGACCCGCAGGGTCCACGCCGACACTTCCTCGAGGTCTGTGAGATCGCCCCGACCCATGACGATGGCGGCGAGCCGCGAGGTGATCGCCTCGGTGCCGAGCTTGCAAGAAGGACACTGGCCACACGAGCCCCTGTAGAGGAACGCCGAGGCGGCGACGACGACGCGCAGGGGACACATGGTCTCGTCGAAGACCGTGAAGCCGGCGGAGCCGATGCCCGAGCCAATCGCCCGCATCCCCTCCATCGAAAGCGCCGCATCCAGCTCCGCCTCGCGCAGCGGCGCGTTCGACACGCCGTTGAGGGTGATCGCCGCCCGACCTCCTGCCCGAACGCCGCCGCCGACCTGCTCGATGACGGTGCGCAACGGAGTCCCCAGCTCGATCTCGGCGACCCCTTCGACCTCGACGTCGCCGCCGATCGTGCACACCACGGTTCCGGGTGACTGCTCGGTGCCGATGCCTCGGTGCCACTCCGCCCCGCGCTCCAGGATCGCCGGCACGTTGGCGAGGGTCTCGACGTTGTTGACGACGACGGGCTGGGCCGGGCCCCCGCGCTCCTCGAAGAGCCCCTGCACATACGGCGGGTAGAGCCTTGGGAGCGGGTCCCTGCCCTCGATGACCTCCAGCATGCCCTTCTCCTCGCCGAACAGGTAGTCGTCGGGCCCCTCGACGACCACCACCTCGATCCCGCCGAGCCTGTCGGCCTCCGACAGCTCGAGGGCGGCCGCCTCGACTCGGCGCGCCTCGACGAAGAACTTCTCCTTGATACAGAGGAAGGCGCGGTCGGCCCCCGTGGCGAAAGCGGCCACCGCCAGTCCCTCGACGACCTGATGGGGGTTCCTGCGCAGGATCATCCTGTCCTTGAACGTCCCCGGCTCGCCTTCGGCAGCGTTGCATGCGACAAAGCGCGTCGCAGCACCGGAGGCGGCCAGTCCCGCCCACTTCACGCCGGTCGGAAACCCTGCGCCGCCACGTCCACGCAAGCCGGACCGACGGATCTCGGCGATGACACCGTCAGGACCGAGGCGGTGCGCTTCAGTCATCGCGGCCGAATCACGCCACGCCTCGTAACCGCCGAGGTCGGTGATGGGCTCCGGAGGGAGGATGTGGGCCACGGAACGAGCCTAGGTGCTGGACGACGGGTCACTGGAGTGACTCGGGAGACGACCCTGACTGCTCGGACGGTACGAGGTCTCCGCACCGCTCCCCCCAGACACCTCGGAGCCGGCGCGCCAAACCCCGGTCGAGCGGACTACGAACAACCGGCATGGAAGCGGTCACCCGGCCAGGGCGCTCCACTCTCGCGGCAGCAGTGCGACGGCGCATTAGCCTGCCCGTCGGGTGGGAGACCATGGAACGAACGTCGAGCTCTCGAGCCTGCTCGCACGGGTCGCAGCCGGCGATCGCGGCGCGTTCGACGAGCTGTACGAGCGGGTGTCTGCGATCGTCTACGGTCTGGCGAGGCGAGTGGTCGTCGACCGGTCGATCGCTTCCGAGGTCGCCCAGGAGGTGCTGCTCGAGGTGTGGAGGACCGCCGACCGCTTTGACCCGGCCCGCGGAACGGCGACTGCGTGGATCGCCACCATGACCCGGCGCCGCGCCATCGATGCGGTGCGGTCGGTCGAGGCGGCGCGTCGCAGGGACTCGGATGTCCGACCGGCTGGGCTCACCACAGACCCGGTCGGCGAAGACGTGATCGACATCGACGAGCGCGCCCGCGTCGGGGCCGCTATGGGGTCGCTCACCGACCTGCAACGAGAGGCGATCGAGATGGCCTTCTACGAGGGTCTCACGTACCGCGAGGTGGCGGGCAAGCTGGGGCTGCCGCTCGGCACCGTGAAGACGAGGATCAGGGACGGCCTCATCCGTCTCGCCGAGGCGATGGGAACAGCCCATGGATGAGCTGCACGATCTCGGTCCGTTCTACGCGGTCGGCGCCCTCGATGAGGCCGAGGCGGCCGCCTTCGAGGCGCACCTCGAGGGCTGCCGTGCGTGTCAGGCTGAGTTGGCGACCTTGAGCGCAGGCGTCGGCGCGCTCGCCGTCGCCGTCGCCGAGCCGGCCCCGGCGGCCCTGCGGGCGCAGGTCATGGACAGGATCGACGCCGAGCTGCGGCCGCCCGCCCCCGTCGTACCGATCGGGCGGACGAGGCGCTGGAAGGTGGTCGCAGCAGTTGCGGCCGCTGCCGCCATCGCGAACGCAGTGCTGCTCGTGGGGACGCTCGGCAGGCTCTCGGAAGCAGACAGGGCCCTCCAGGTGATGGCGGCTGCAGACGTGCAGTCCGTCGAACTGGCGGAAACGCCTGTCGGCCCGGTCCGATTCGCGTGGTCTGACGAGCATGGGAGAGGCGTGTTCACCGGAACCGCGGTACCGGAGATCGCCTCCGATCGCACCTATGAGCTGTGGTACATCGACCAGGCGGGCACCCCGACGGTTGCCGGCCTCTTCATTCCTGACAAGAAGGGTGACGTGCTCGTGGTCGTCGATCGCAGGGTCGACCCGGGGACGGTGCTCGGTCTCACCACCGAGCCTGCCGGCGGATCGGACGCTCCGACCGGAGAGGTGCTCATCGCCGAGCAGCTCTCGTGAGCGCCGCCTGACCTAAGCCGAAGGGATGGCGCGGCTCGGATCGTCCTCCGGGCGCCCGGCGTACCACTCGTGGAACTCAACGCAGCGGCCGTCTCGGTCGAATCGCAGGATCCACACGTTGTCGTACTCGCGCCTGGTCTCGCCGGATGCGGGGTCGAAGAATCGGGTCCTCCCATGCGTCACGGCGAAGGCGCCGTCGATCGCGATCGGCTCGTACGTGGCGTCGTAGCCACCCTCTGCGAAGACGGGAAGCTCCGCCATCCATTCGGCTGTGATCGCCTCCCGCCCGCTGGCTCTCGTTCCGAACGGGTACAGCCACACCGCATCGTCAGCCCACAGATCGGCGATCTCGGCTTCGTCGTACGACCGCCATGCGCTCACGTACGCGTCGAGCCACCGCTGCACCATGGCGCGATCGGGACTGAACCACCCGTCAGGAGGGTGATGCCAGTCCGGCAGATTGGGTCCGCCGTCCATGAGCCTGATCGTATCCAGGTGGCCTGCTTTCCGGTCGTCCCGCTGGGCGTCCCGAGGCCACCAGGCCC
>DASWKR010000064.1 GCA_036396535.1 Acidimicrobiia bacterium
GTAACGGACTGGCGTCGGGGATGACCCACGACCTCTACGAGCTGCGGATCCTCGTCGACGGCGCCGAGGTCGCCGGGTTCGCCGGCGAATCCGTCCCCCTCGACACCACCACCAACACCTGGACCGACACCCACGGCCTCACATGGGGATGGGGAAGCACCGACCCCACCCAAGTCGGTCCCTGAGGCGTCGGCTCACGGTGGGGTCGACGCAACGACGTCGGCGCCCAATGTCCGGGGCCTCGCCTTCTCCGCGATTGGAACTCATTCGGCGGAGGCAATCTGCCGATAACTGGATGGTCCCGTGCGACACGAAGGGTTCGGATGCACGACCTCTCGGATAGACATCGCAAGGCCAAGTTGCAGGCGGCGCTCAATCGACTCCGCTGCCAGGCGATGGAAGCCGTGTATCGCGAGCTGCGCGCCGAGGAGCCCCCGGCGACGCGGTCCGACACGGAACTCGAGGCGCGCATGGCGCTGGCTCGCCGCTGGGACGACCTGCGCCCCGAGATCCGTACCGCCATCGCCGGCGGCGGGTCGTGGGCCGAGATCGCATCACGCGTCGTGCCGGTCGGTGAGGAGATCGTTTCCCGCCGTGGCCTGTGGCCGCTGCTCCGGGTGTGGGCTTCCGCCGAGCGCCGCGAGCACGCCTGACGGATCATCACGCCGGGACGAGGCTGCAACGTCACGTGGTGCTCCGCCGCCCACCACGAGTAGCTTCCTGGCGACGAGCAAGGAGCTGCCGATGACCGTCACCGAAGAGAGCGCCCTGCTCTCCCCACCCGCCGACTACTCGGATCTGCGGGCGCTGTACATCAACTGCACGCTGAAGAAGTCGCCGGAGCTGTCGAACACGCGAGGCCTCATCGACAAGTCGGTCGCCATCCTGGAGACGAACGGCGTGACAACCGAGGTGATCCGAGCGGTCGACCACCTCATCGCCCCAGGCGTCTGGCCGGACATGACCGAGCACGGATGGGACCGCGACGACTGGCCGTCCCTCTACGAGAAGGTGAGAACCGCCGACATCCTCGTGCTCGCCACTCCCATCTGGCTCGGCGAGAAGTCGTCGGTGTGCACCCAGGTCGTCGAGCGCCTCTATGGGAACTCTCATCTGCTGAACGACGCCGGCCAGTACGCCTACTACGGCAAGGTGGGCGGTTGCCTGGTGACGGGAAACGAGGACGGGGTCAAGCACTGCTCGATGAACATCCTCTACTCCCTTCAGCATCTCGGCTACGTCATCCCCCCTCAGGCGGACGCCGGCTGGATCGGCGAGGCGGGACCGGGACCGTCGTACCTCGATCCAGGCTCGGGAGGCCCGGAGAACGACTTCACGAACCGCAACACCGCCTTCATGACCTGGAACCTCATGCACGTCGCCAGGATCCTCGGCGACGCGGGAGGGATACCGGCCCACGGCAACCAACGGTCTCTCTGGGACGCCGGGTGCCGGTTCGACTTCCCCAACCCGGACTATCGGTGACCTCAACCAGGTGGTCGCCGCGCCCGGCCCCCGTCGGACGCGAGCGACCCTCGCTCCCGACGGGCGTACCGCGGGAACGAGGGTCGAGCCGACTCACGACGCGGGACAGGCCCCCACCGCCGGGTTCCAGTCGGTGAACATTCCGGCGGGGTTGTTTCGCCAGACCCAGGCGTGCAGCACCCACACGTCGAGATCCGTGTTCATGTGGAACTCCAACCCGTACAGCTTCGGCGGCACGACGGATGTCCACGCAGGCGCAGGCACGATGTACTCCACGGCGACGAGCTTGAGCCCGTCCTTCACCTCGTAGACCATGGCCTCCGGGTGTTCCGCCTCGACGGTCGCGTCGAGGGCCGCAACGTCGACGTAGTGCTGGCCCATCCCACCGTCGGGCGAGTCGAAGCACTCCAGGAACTCCTCGTAGCCGTCGGCTTCGGCTCTGGCGACCTGGTGATAGGCCGCCGTTGCCTTCTTGACCGGCGCCAGCTCGTCACGGCGAGCAAGCGCCGTGGTGGCGACGGCGACGACGAGCAGTGCCACGACGGCGATGCCGACGATGATCCTGCGCCTCATGTCGAGGCTCCCGTGTAGAAGTACGGATCGAGGACGGACACCTGGGTGATCGTGTCGACCGGCAGCCCGTTGGTCGTTGCTGCCCGCCTGATCGCCTCCGGCGTCGGTGCGTCGTAGATGCAGAACGTCTTCAGCCTGTCGTCCGAGACGAAGGAACGCACCCAGGTCACCCGCTCGTCGAGGTTGTTGGCGACGACACCGCCGACGATGTCGTGGCCCTGGCCGTTCTGTGGGATGTCGAGACCGCCCGGGAACGAGCGCTCGACGAGATATCGGGGCATTTTCCACACCTCCTCAGCGGAGCCGGGACTTCCGGATCGCTCCTCGGAAGGTATGAGACGGCTCGGCCGAGGACATCGGGGGCGCGCCCCTACTTTGCGTTCCGATCTCCCCCATCTTTCAACTCGGCGGCTCGAGCCATGGCCGCCACCCTGGTGTCGACCTCGAGCTTCGAGAGGATCGCCGAGACGTGGTGCTCCACCGTCTTCCTCGAGATGAACAACCGCTCGGCGATCTCGGCGTTACCGAGCCCTTCGAGCACGAGCTCGAGCACCTCGACCTGGCGCCCGGTGAGCCCGGCCGGGTGCCGGCTGGTCGAGCGGCGAGGGCCACGCGGGATCGCGTCGACGCCCGATCGGCGCAAGCGACTCCGCAGCCACGTCGCCGCCGGCCTCGCGCCGAGCGCGTCGAAGATCTCCAACGCCCCGAGCATCGCGTCCTCGTCCCCGTGCGACAGCGCCAGGGCCTCCTCGTATGGACATCCGATCCGGCGCCACACCTCAGCCGCCTCACGCCATTGGCCGGACATCATGAGGGCGAACGGCGCGGCGGCACCGTCCGGCGGCGTTTCGAGGCCGCCGACCCACCAGAGCCAGAAACCGAGCTCACCGCGCGCCCAGCTGCTGTCGGTCGCCATGGCGCGTGCCAGAGGCTCCCGCAGCAGCGTCGCCGCCGCCTCGTCGTCGCCTCGCAGCCAATGCAGTTCGGCGAGGGCGCAAAGCGGAGCCCAGATGTGTTGCAGAGCACACGACTCACCGATCTGAAGCGACCGCCGCAGGGCTTCTTCGGCGCCCGGGTCTCCCCGTCGCACCCGTACCCGCCCGAGGGCGCCGAGAGCCGTCACCGGCGAGATCGCCGCTCGAGCCGGTGACTCGACGTCGACGAGCTCAGCACAGCGGACCGCTTCGTCCCACCGTCCGAGCTCGCAGTAGATTCTCGCCAGCCACGACCGGGCGTAGTCGGCGCCGTAGTCCTCGTCCCGGGCGACACTGCCCTCGATGCATCGCTCCAACCACCCGATGGCCCGGTCGTAGATGCGCGCCTCTCCCCCGCCGGTACCCAGCATCGACAGACAGCCGAGCTCCGCCCGCTGGTCGCCCGTGGAGCGGGCTTGCTCCAGGGCCTCTTCGAGGAGTGCGACGCCCTTGGCGACGTCGCCGGTGACGACCTCGATGGTGCCGAGCGTGAGGACACCGCGCAACTCGATCTCAGTGGCACCGACACCCCTCGCCATGATGACGCATCGCTCAGCAAAGGCGAGGGCCCGCTCGTGCTCCCGATTGAGCATCGCCATGGTTGCCGCCTGGTAGAGGCACTGTGCGAATGTCGGAGACTCGGGGAGGGGATCGAGGGTCGCCAGGCCCTCGTCGCCCAACGCCACCGCAGTGTCGTTGTCGCCGAGTATCCAGACAGCGTGGGCGAGCGTCATCATCGCACTCCCGACGAGCTCGGCGTCGTCCACCGCCCTGCTCAGCTCGAGGACCTTCTTCGCCTCTTCGAGCGCCCCCTGCTGGTCGTCCGTGGCGTACAGGGCAACCCGGTAGTCGCTGCGCAGCCTGATCTCGTCGCGGGCGTCCATGAGGCCGGCATGCGCGACGGCGGCCTCGAAGAGCTCGACTGCCTGACGCGCCGAGCTCATCGCCATCGCCTGCCTGGCGGCACCGGGCGCATGGCGGAGGACGAGGTCGCCGTCGCCGACGTGGATGGCGTGGTGGGCGAGTCGGGCGTGGTCGGCCGACCCCTCGAGCAGACCGAGCATCCTGCGATGCAGCTCGACACGCCGCACCGGAGGGATCGCCTCCTCGACGGCGGCGCGGGCGAGCTCGTGACGGAACTGCAGGCCCTGCATTCCCGTTCTCAGCACGCCTGAACCGGTCGCCCGGTCGACGGCGTCTCGGGGGACCCCCACGAGCGGGAACACGTGCTCCAGCTCGAGTCGGCGAGGAGCGATCGAGACCGCCTCTATGACCAGCCGGGCGTCCGGGTCCATCCGGGACACTCGGGCGAGCACGGCGTCCTGGACAGTTGCGGGAAGCGATCCGCCCGCCGCGATCGCCTCGGTGACGAAGAACGGGTTCCCTCCAGTCATGTCGTGGAGGCGGCGTGCGTCGAGGCGGTGCGCCGATGCCAGCGTCCGCACGGCACCGAGCGAGAGCGGCGCCACATCGAGCCGGACCACCCAGTCGCCGTGGCTGGCGACGTCGCCGAGCACGGGTCGCAGCCGGTGGTCCCGACCCACCTCGTCGTCGCGATACGTGGCGACCACGAGCCCATGTGAGTCGCCGACGCGGCGGCCGACGTAGCGGATGAAGTCGAGGGTGGCGTCGTCTGCCCAGTGGATGTCCTCGACGATGACCAGCGTCGGCCGCAGGGAGCCCTTGAGCCGGTCGAGCAGCTCCGCGAACACGTCGTAGTGCTCGGCGCCTTCAGTGACGAGACGGCCGATCCCGGACGCCGCGTCTCCTGCGATGTCGAGGAGCGGGCCGAGGGGCCGCGGCGTCGTGAGCGGATCACAGCCGCCGACGAGCACCGTCGCCCTGTTGGAGACCCTCTCGGCGAATCGGTTGACGAGCGTGGTCTTGCCGATGCCGGCTTCTCCGGCAACGAGGACGAGGCACCCCCGTCCCCCGCGAGCCGCCTCGAGGAGCGTCTCGAGCCGGTCGAGCAGGTCGTCCCTCTCGAGGATGGCGCCGGGGTTCACCGGGACAAGTCAAGCCGTCTGGCAACCCACCCGCCATCCACGATCAGTCGACCGGCTCGGCGCGCTCCATGGAGTAGTGCAAGATCATGAAGACGGCGCCACCGAGCGAGAAACGTTGCTCCGCCGTCAGCCGGCCCTCGGCGACGAGCATCTCGATCTCCTCCCCGAAGCTACGGAGCTCGAGCACGGTGAGGTCGCCGCTCTCCTCGATCACGGACAGGTAGTGGCCGGACACGTCTCCGTCGCCGTCTGAGGCCAGCAGCAGACCGTCGCCGCGATTGCGGGGAACGAGCGTCGCCGTGAAGCTCCCGGCCGGCAGCGGGAAGCCGACGCTCACGTACCCGACGCCGTCGATTCGCTGGACCGTGTAGACCCCGACGTAGAGCGGCTCGGTCCCACCCCGGTAGGCGCGCACCCATGCCCTGAAGTCGATCGTGCCGTCGCGGTCCACGTCGATCGTGTCGATCCAAGAGACGACCCCGTCCTGCACCTCCGTCTGGTTGAACGGAGCGTTCGCCTGGCCGAGGGGCTTGGCGACGAGCTCCCGATACGCCAGGTACGGCAGCCTCATCCAGCGCTTCCACTCGGGCACGATCCGGAGGTGGAACCGCGACGTGTGCTCGTAGAACTCCCGCACGAGCGGGTGAACCACGCCGGGGTCGAAGGTAGGCCCCACCAGGTCGTCGAGCGTGGCGATGATGCCGATGTCGAGCGGATTCCGGAGGAAGTGCGCCCCGACCGTCTCGGCGTACCGCATCAGGTAGTCGACTCCGACGTAGCGGGTCCGCTCGGCGAACGGCACGACGTATGGCGCGTGCTCCGGCCGCACCTTCTCTGCCCGGATCGCGATCTGCTCCCGGTTCCGCCAGATCACCGCGGCGGTCAGGCGATAGACGACGGCGGTCGCCGCCAGCACCACGCTCCAGCCGATGCCGGGAGCGATGGCCTCGAACGCGACTCCGAGCCCGGCACCGGCGGCGGCGCCGAGCGCCACCTTGCCGGGCCTGAGTCCGAGGCTGCCGAGCAGAGCCCCGGTCACGGCGGCCGGCAGCGCCGCATGCCACTCCGGGAGGATCGCTTGCAGGAGCGAGCCAAACACCGCCATGAGCAGGCCCGATGCGAGAACCCGACCGAGGAGCGGTTGTGGGGCGGCAGGCGTCCGGTTGGCGTCGTTCCACGCAGACATAAGGGCGAAGATCACGCCCCCTGCGACGAGGCCGGCGACCCAGCCGCCATCCGTGAGCCCCGCCCCGATGGCGGCTCCGCCTGCCGCACCGATGGCCGCGCCTGCAACCGCGGCCGATGCGACCTGGGCGACGGTGCGAGGCATCCCCGCATCATGGCAACCCGGTCGACCGGGCGCCGTATCGAGATGCGAAAGGTGTCCCGGCATAGCTCGTCTCACACGGCGGACGCCGAGTGTGGGCAACCGGAACCGGCTCCGGCTGAGCAGCGCCCGACCGCGTCAAGTTGCCGGCGGGTTCTGCCGATGCATGGCACAGGTAGGCGGCATGGCTCCTGCTCCGAGAGGATGGCCATGGCCATGAAGCGCAAGCGCACCACGCACCTTCGCCATTGGGGGCCACTCAGCGACGTCCCGGAGGACGAGCACGACTCAGCCGCCGGGGAGGAGGCCGAGGCGGCCGCCGATGGGGATGCCGAGCAGGACGGCAGCACTCGGCGGACGATGCCCGAGACCGATGCGCTCTCGGCCTGGGAGAAGTCGCGCCAGGTCGCCTTCTCTCCGGATTCGGAGCACTGGCGGTCCATACCTGCCGATCCCTGGCAGTGACCGCCGCCTGACGCTCGCCCTGCGTCACATCTACCGGCCGACCCCCTCCCTCGACTCGCCGGCGTATCTTCGGTAGGAAGAGGGGAGGCGCCATGACGAAACAGCCCATGGGAGACGTCGTCGTCCTGCTGCCGGGAATCCTCGGCTCGGTGCTTCAGCGTGACGGCAGGGAAATCTGGGCCATGTCGCCCGGGGCGGCGTTCCGGGCGCTTCTATCGCTGGGCGGGTCGATCAAGGACCTGCGCCTCGACGGGGACGATCCAGAGGCCGACGACCTCGGCGACGGAGTCGCCGCCAGCCGCGTCCTCCCCGACCTCCATCTCGTCCCCGGCCTGTGGAAGATCGACGGGTACACCGCCATCGCCAGGGCGCTCCACGACCGGTTCGACCTCGTCGAGGGGCGCAACTACTTCGAGTTCCCATACGACTGGCGCCGCGACAACCGGGTCCACGGCCGCGCCCTCGCTCGACAGGCCCATGACTGGCTGACGACCTGGCGTGCTGAGAGTGGCAACGCGGACGCCAAGCTCGTCCTGCTCGCTCACTCGATGGGCGGCCTGGTCTCGCGGGCGTTTCTCGAGCTCTACGACGGTTGGAAGGAGACCAGGGCGCTGATCACGTTCGGGACCCCGTACCGAGGTTCGCTCAACGCACTCGACTTCCTCTCGTCGGGCTTCAAGAAGGGCATCGGGCCGGTCGGCCTCGACCTCACCGAGTTCCTCCGTTCGCTCACCTCCGTGTACCAGTTGCTGCCGATCTACCCGGTGATCGAGTCGTCGGACGGTGCCACTCTGCGGGTGGCCGAAACGGACCTGCCTGGGGTCGACCGGCGGCGCGCCCAGGAGGCGCTCGACTTCCACCGCCAGATCGAGTCGGCCGTCGAGGAGCACCGAGCCGACGGCGAGTACGTCGACGGCGGCTACCGCCTCTATCCCGTCGTGGGGATCGGCCAACCGACGCTCCAGGGAGCCCGCCTCGAGGGCGCCGCCGTCTCGCTGCTGCGAGACCTCGGCGGCCGCGACCTCGGCGGCGACGGGACGGTCCCTCGGGTGTCGGCGATGCCGATCGAGATGACGGACGCCTCCTCAGGCGTCTTCTCCCCGGCGGTGCACAGCTCGTTGCAGAACACCGAGTCGGTCATCGCCCAGGTGGCGGGGATCGTCACGGGCGGCGAGATCGACCTGAGCGGTTTCCGCGACCGGTATGCCGGGTTGAGCCTCGACCTGCCGGACATCGTCGGACACGGCGAGGGCATCCCCATCGCCGCCAGGCCGACCGGCGGACGCGACGACACGCTGCGGGCGAGCGTCGTCGACGCCGACACCGGTGAGGAGGCGTGGATGGGGACGCTCGTAGAGGGCGTCGAGTGGCACGTGGCTGCCACCCCGCCGTTGGCGTCGGGCATCTATCGGGTGTCCGTGTCGGGTCGGGCGGGCTCGGTCACCGATCTCACCTGGGTGGCTCCCCAGGAGTGAGCCTCAGTCGGTGACGAGGGATCCCCAGGTCTGCGGCTCCTGGAAGAACACGTCCGGCAGGTTCGTGAGGATCTCGGACTGGAGGGATCGCCCATTGCTGCCGAACTCTCCGTCGTTGTCGAAGATCGAGAAGACGGCGGCATCGAGCCGTCCGTCCGGCGGGGGACCGTCCATCCCGAACACGCTCCACGCGATCTTGGCCTCGAGGCGCCAGTCGCCGTCGTTGTCCACGTCGCCCTCGAGGAGGACGGGCACGTCGGTCGTGTTCTCGTCGAACGCTTCTCCGTTGCCCACGAACCACACCACTGCTGAGTGGCCGATCGGCTCCGCCAGCGGGGTCATCGTGAGCTGGAAGGTGTGGGCGTCCGGTCGCGCCGGCACCACGGCGGCCGCCTCGTTCACGAGGTTGACGTCGAGGGCGTCACCCCGCCAGATCTGGTTGCCGTCGTTGGGCTGCGAGTACACGTCGTCGTCGACCTCGACGGCGATGTAGAGGTTCTCGGCGTCGTATGCCACCCACATCACCCCGGTCGAGTCCTCGCCGAGGCGATCGTCGGTGAGGTCATTGAGCACCGGGTGACTCAACAAGTAAGCGACGGGCACCGAGCGCCATTCGGACAGGTCCCCGTCGATCGACACGTCGGGCGGTGCGTGGGCTGTGACGACGGCCGAGTCGAGGACCTGCTGCCCAGGGTCGACGATCGTCGATCCTCCCTTCGGCACCGTGGTGCGGTCCGGAGGGATCGTCGTCGTCTCGCCCGGATCGTCCCCGAAGCGGCTGATGACGAACAGGAGCAGCGCCACGACGGCGGCGACCACGAGGGCGACGAGTACTCCGGTCGGCAGCCGCCGGGGTTTCAAATCGACAGCGCGACGTTGGTCGTCGCCATCTTCCTCTTCCTGGGTGTCGCCAACGCCATGCTCGACCGGCAGCGCCTCATCCGACACCGGCTCGAGGTCGATCGAGGGCTGTGCGGACGAATCGTCGGCAGCCGGCTCGACTTCGTCATCGACCGGTCGTACCGGCGGCACATCCTCGACGACTTCGGTCACCAACTCCGGCTCGGCCTCGCCCGCGACCACCTCGTCGAGCACCTCGCCTAGATCCTCAGCGAGCGCCGCGTCAGGCTCGACGGCGGGCACGGCGGTGTCGGCCTCTACCGGCGGTCCCACGGTCGTCTCGGCGAACGACTCGACCTCTGCCTCCGGCTCGGCGGGTTGCTCGATGACGGGCTCCTCGGTGGTCGGCGGAGCCTGCGGCGCGTCGTCGACCTGGTCGTCGGGTTGTGGCAGCGTGGGCCTCTCGGCCACGTCGAAGAGCCGCCCGTCTTCCGCCCGCATATAGAGGACGGGTGTCCCCCATTCCACGTCGGCCTTGGACCCGAAGATCGCCCTGCGGGCCTCACCGACGGCAGCCTCGACCGAGAAGCCGTCCGTGATCGCGGTGTAGAACTCGTGGGCGAAGATGATCGCCGCCCGGTCGCTGATCTCGAATTGCATGGCGACCACTGCCGGGATCCCCTTGGCGACGAGGCTCTGGGCGACGCCGGCGAAAGGGTCGGCGCCGGATGTCCTGGCGCCTTCGCATGCGTTGAGGACGGCGAGCCGGATCGTCCTGGCGTCATCGAGGATCGTCCCGAGCTGGCGGCCGGAGACCTCGCGCGCCCTGCCCTCGTCCGTCTCCAACAGGAGCAGCCCGTCGGCGACCGTGGCGTCGAAGCCACCGTGACCGATGAAGTGGAGCAGGTGGTAGTCGGTGCGGCGCAGCGCCCGCTGCAGCTCGCGCAGCGTCGCCTTCTCGAGGCGATGGATCTCCACGAGGCCGGACTCGACGATGTCGGCCATCCCCTCGTCGAGCCGTGCCCATTCGGCGGCGACATCGAGGGGCGGGTAGTCCGTGGGGCTCGACACCATGGCGAGCATCCGCAGGGGCGGCACCACTGTCAGCGGCGGCGCTCCCTTGTCGAGCGATATATAGCGCACGACGGGCGTCCACGAGGACAACACGACGAAGTCGTCGGCGCTCGGCGAGTACAGGTACTCCCACGGCACGTCGGCCAGCCCCGGAGCGTCAGAGAGCCTGAGACGAAGCCGGAGCCCCTGTTCTTCGCGCTCGGCAGCGTCGATGCTCCTCACCCATTGCCTGCCGACGTCGCCCGAGAACACGGCCTCGAACAGCCGGGTTCCGAACGCCCTGGCCGCTTCGGTCTCGGGTGACTCGAGCCTGCGCACCCCGCTGCGGGGGCGGCCGATCCTCAGGAGGAAGTTCTCGAGCTCCAGGTCTGAGAAAGGAAGACCGAACTCGCCACGCGCCTGACCCGACGGCGAATCGATGACGGTCGCCCGGAAACGCCCCTCACCCAGATCCTCGATCGTGAGGTCGAAGTCGGCGTAGTGGCGCTGCCTCATGGGAACAACCTCCCACCGGAAACGATACGCGCCGACGTGGCGTGATACGGGTGATTTTCTGGCTCAGCGTGGGCTAGGACGCACTAGTGGTCTGTCGCGGGATTGATGACCACGGGCCGCGGCTGTCCCGGTTTGCGGCGTCGGCTACTCGGAGGTCCGGTCTGCCAGGTGCCCCCTCGGTTCGGTCACTGGCGGGACGCTCGCCGGAGACAGCGTGGGTGGCCGTCCGTACGGTTCGCAGGTGTCCCTCGGTTCGGTTTCTTACGCTCATCCCCCGGTTTCCGGGGGATCGACGAGCGCCGGAGGCCGAGTCGAGGGGGTCCGGCAGTGTGTGGCGGCCAGGTGCCCCCTCGGCTCGGGTCGCAGGGCGACCGCTCGCCGGTCCCCCGCCGAGCGGGAGACAGCGTTTGGTCCAGTCGAGGGGGCCCTACGGTCCGGTCTGCCAGGTGCCCCCTCGGCTCGGGTCGCAGGGCGACCGCTCGCCGGTCCCCCGCCGAGCGGGAGACAGCGTTTGTATGGCCGTCCCCGGTTTGCGGCGTCGGCCACCCGGCGGTCCAGAGCCGAGGTCACCAATTGAACGACGCACCACTAGCGACGCCGGAAGCCATCGCGCGCTCTGGCGTCTCCCGGGCGACAGGGTCCAGGTTGGGACGAGGAGAACCTCGACCCAGGAATGGCGGAAGCTCAAGCAGCGGGCTCGTCGGCCGGCGGCTCGGGCGCCGGCTCCGTCGGCGGGAGCTCGGGCGGATCGCCGATCGGCTTCGGATCGGGCAGCGGCGGAGTCTCGTCGTCGTCGTCGTCACCGATCCGTGGCTTCGGCGATAGCAAAGGAGCGAGGAGGGCACCCATGGACACGATCCTAGGAGTCGACGAGTGCCGCCGCGCCACCGTCGTCGGCCCCCGGTCACCGCCGACCCCGCTCGCGGCAGGATGTCGCCTCGACGACCCGCCTGCCCGCGCCGACTCGATCCAGCACGTGACTTGGCGGCGAGCGCCAGCGGCACGACCAATGGGCGGACCGACCCGAGTCGAGTCTGCGACGAGGACGTTCGCCCCTACCCGGGACGGGTCGAACCCTCGATCATTCGAGGAGGCTTCAGACGATCGAGCGAGGCTTCATGAGCACCATGACGGAGCATGTCCTGGATTCACCCGCCAACCCCGAATCCGGCGACTCGCCCGCAGGGGGGAGACGATCGATGCTCGAGTTCCTGTGGTCGGACTGGCGGATCGCCACGCTCGCTGCGATCGCAGTGGCGGCCGTGGCGGGTCTCGCCTTTGCGTCGTGGACACCACGGGGTGCGGTCACGTCATCCGAAGCGCTCCTTTCGATGGGGACGGCGCTCGCCGTCGGCGTCATCGCAGGATTGCTCACGGGCAGCCGCTGGAGCATGCTCCTCGCTCCCGCCGCCTTCGCAGTCGCATTCGAGCTCGGCCGGCTGGGGGCGACCGGCCCGACCGTCGACGGCTTCCACCTCGGATCGGTGTACGGCGTGATCGCCGTGGTCGTCGGGCGGCTGTTCCTGGCGTTGCTCGTCGTGGCGCCGATGGCGCTCGGCGCCCTGTATGGCGTATGGATCTCGCACCGAATGGGCCGGATGGCCACGACGCCTCCGGGCATACCGGGCTGGATCGTCATGGGAGTGCTCACCGTGGGCCTCGCCGGGTTGGCCGTGACCGTTGCGCGGCCCGGATCCACGGCGCCGATCGTCGGCGACGATGGCGAGCCGCTCCCCGGCAGCATCGCCGAGCTGACCAACGTCACGATCGGCGGCCACGACCAAGCCCTCATGGTACGAGGCACGAGCGTGGACAACCCGGTGCTGCTGCACCTCGCTGGAGGCCCCGGTGGCACCGACCTCGGTGCCATGCGAGACGACGTGGGGCTCGAGCAACACTTCGTCGTGGTGACGTGGGATCAGCGGGGCACCGGGAAGTCGTACGCCGCTCTCGATCCGGTCGAGACACTCACCGTCGACCAGATGGTCGACGACACCATCGAGGTCACGAACTACCTGAGGCAACGGTTCGACGAGGAGAAGATCTACATGGTCGGCAACTCGTGGGGGACCTTCCTCGGAGTGCTCGCCGCCGAACAGCGTCCCGACCTGTATCACGCATACGTCGGGACCGGACAGATGGTGAGCGCGCCGGAGACCGACCTCATGTTTTACGAGGACGCGTTGACCTGGGCGGAGCGCACCGGGGACGCCGGCCTCTCGGCGACCCTCCGCCGCACTGGACCTCCTCCGTACGAGAACCTCCTCGACTACGAGCCGTCCGTCGGCCGCGAGCACGACTGGAACCCGTATTCCGAGCTCGACACGAACAAGGAGATGCCGTTCAACGCCTTCGTCTCGGAGAACTCGCTGATGGACCGGGTCAACGCGATGCGCGGTCTCTTGGATACGTTCGCAGTGCTGTATCCGCAGCTCCAGGACGTCGACCTGCGGGCGCAGGCGCCGCGGCTCGAGATCCCGGTCTACCTTGTGATCGGTGCGCACGAGGCGAGGGGACGCGCCGTGCTCGCCGACGAATGGTTCGACATGCTGGAGGCGCCCTCGAAATCGCTGACGGTGTTCGAACACTCGGGACACCGACCGAGCTTCGAGGAGCCTGCCGAGTTCGTCTCCGTGATGACAGAGGTGCGAGACGCCACGTACTCCGATCGCTGATGAGAGCCGGGCCATCCGTCCCTACCGGCGAACGGTGCGGCCGCCCACGATGAACACATGAGAAAGGAGCCGATCGTGGCTGTCGCAACCATCGAACGAGAGACCGGCCTCCCCGTCACGATGACGAGCAGGCGCCTCCTGGCTGTTGCCCTCTTCGTCCTGGGGGCCGGCGCCGCCGCTGTGGCGCTCCTCGGACCTCTCGTGTTCGAGGTGGTCAGGCACCATGCCTCCGAGAGCGCCGTCAACCAGATCGCCGGGGGCGACATCGCAGGGCTCTTCCTGGCGGCGCCGATCAGTGTGGCCGCCGGTTTCCTGGTGTTGCGCGGCCACGTCGCCGGTCCCGTGCTGGCACTGGCGCCGGCCGTTTACGGCCTGTACACCTACACCCAGCTCACGCTCGGCGGTGACTTCGTCCGCTACGAAGGCAACAGCGAGCGCTTCTTTCTCCTCTATGCCGGACTCTTCGTGGTGAGCGGCTTCGTCGCCATCCGGGCGTGGACGGCGATCGATCCCAACCGATTCCCACCGATGTCGCCGCGTCTCGGCAAGGGCCTCGCATACCTGCTCCTCGGCGTCGCCGTCTTCCTCGTGGTCGGGCTGCACCTGCCGACGCTCATCGACGCGTGGCGGGACAACCCGACGAGCACCGCCTACCTCGACGATCCCGGCGTCTTCTGGATCGTCAAGCTGATGGACTTCGCCATCGTCGCTCCGGTGCTCGTCGTCATCGCCATCGGGATCCTCCGGGGAGCGCGCTGGGCGGGCGAGATCGTGTACGGGGCGGTCGGTTGGTTCGCATTGCTCGGCACATCGGTCGCGGGCATGGCCATCGTCATGCAGGCGACCGACGATCCGTCGGCGACGATCGCCAACACGATCGCCTTCGGCGCGTTCGCCGTCGCAGGCCTCGCCGTCGCCGTGCTCGCGGTGCGGCCCCTGTTCGTGGAGCCGCTCCGGGACGCCGGTGCGGACGGCTCGACACCGCCCGTCGAGGAACCCCGTGCCGAGGAGACGCGGGTTCCCGTCGCTGCCGGCAATGGCTGACATTCCCCACCCACGGTCCGCCTCAACGAAGGGAAAACCCATGGGAAGACTGCGCACCCTCGCCATCGGCGGCGGAGTCGTCTGCTACCTCGTTCTACGTCGCCTCGGGAAGACCTCAGGAGCGACGAGGACGGAACGACGACGAGCCCTGCCCGGTGACGAGATCGTCTCGTCTCCGAACCTGCTCACCACCCACGCAACCACCCTCGACGCACCACCGGAGGCCGTGTGGCCCTGGCTCGTCCAGATGGGGTGGCACCAGGGCGGCTGGTACACCAAGCCGTGGGTCGACCGCCTGCTCTTCCCCGCCAACTGGCCCGCTGTAGACCACATCATCCCGGAGCTGCAAGATCGCAAGGTCGGAGACTTCATCCCGGATGGACCTCCGGACAGCAGGTGCGGATTCACGATCGAGCAGCTCGACCCGAACGAGGCGCTCGTGCTGCACTCGACGACCCACCTTCCGCTGTCGTGGCGGGAGCGTCTCGGCGCCGAGCTCGACTGGACGTGGACGTTCTTCCTCGAGGCGCTGCCGGAACGCAGGACGAGGCTGGTGTTCCGGACACGCGGCAGGGCGGAGCCGCTGTGGGTGGTCGCCCTCTATCAGCTCGGCATCGTGCCCGCGGACTTCGTCATGTCACGTCAGATGCTGCGAGGACTCGCCAGTCGTGTCGCCACTGCCGAGCCGGCTCCCGAGGAGGCGGCCGTCGCCTGAGGCGCCCGTCGCGCCGCGGGCGTGACGAACTGCGGTCGCGCTCCACGCTCGGTGGCGTAACGTTGCCTACGGCGCCTTCGCCGTTCTCATCGCATCCTCAGGCGACTCTCACGGAGCTGTGAGATGCGCTGCACACGATGCGGGTGACGTGAACAGCACGCTCGGGAGGAGCGACCATGACACCCCACCAACAGCACCACCACGACGGCGACGAAGTCGAGATCTTCGACAGGGGCCTCCGGTTCGACGTGGCGACCCTCATCGACCGCCGCCGGGCGCTGAAGCTCATCGGCGCCGCCGGTCTCTTCGGCATCGTGGCGTGCGGCACGGGAACAGGGGCGACGACGACCCTCGCCACGCCGTCCCCCACGGACGGCGCCTCGTCGACCACGACCGGCGCCTCGTCGACCACGGTCGGCGCCGGGTCGGAGACGACAGGATCGTGCGAGGTCGTCCCCGAGGAGACCGCAGGCCCTTACCCGGGAGACGGCTCGAACGGACCGAACGTGCTCGACGACAGTGGCATCGTGCGGAGCGACATCCGCTCGAGCTTCGGCGAGTCGAGCGGGGTAGCCGACGGCATCCCGCTCACGATCGGGCTGACCGTCCAGGACGCCGCCAACGGCTGCGCCGCGCTCGCCGGCGCCGCCGTCTACCTGTGGCACTGCGACCGAGAAGGCAACTACTCGATGTACTCGGAGGCGGCCGCCGGCGAGAACTACCTGCGCGGCGTCCAGCAAACCGACGGCAGCGGGGTGGCCTCGTTCGAGAGCATCTTCCCGGCGTGTTACCCGGGCCGCTGGCCGCACATCCACTTCGAGGTGTACCCGGACGTCGCCTCGGCGACGGCCAGCGAGAACAAGATCGCGACCTCGCAGATCGCCCTGCCGGAGGGCGCCTGCCAGCTCGTGTACGCCACGAGCGGCTACGAGCGGAGCATCGAGACGTTGTCGCAAGTGTCACTGGCGGGCGACAACGTGTTCGGCGACGGCTGGGAGCAGGAGCTCGGAACCGTGAGCGGCGATGTCGGAGCCGGCATGACGGTGGAGCTCACGATCGCGATCTGAGGCGGTCCGAGGAGCCGCCGCGTCACTCGTGGTCGGAGGCTTCAGCGGCTTTGCGAGCCAGGGCGGCCAGGAACCCTTCGGTTGCCCCGTTGACCGTTCGACGCATGACGAGCGGATCGATGAGCCGTCCCAACCCGCCGTACCTCAGCTCGTACACGATGCGGTTCTCCACGGCGGTGGCGGCGCCATCGGGCCGGAGGGTGATGGTCTGTTCGGCCGACAGCAGAAGCGGGAAGTTCGTGTCGTGAGCCTCCCAGGCGATCTCCGACTCGGGCTCCCAGCTGGTCACGACGTGGGTGACTCTGCGGATGCCCATGGGTGAGCGCAGCCTGGCAGTCCGCGCCGCGCCGACACCCTGGCGTTGTTCCGAGGCGTACTCAGAGGAGGCGTAGCCCGGTTCCCAGTCGGCGTACTCATCGAGGGTGGTGAGGATCACCCACAAGGCGCTGGGCGACGCATCGATCGTCACGGTCCGGGTGACTGTCGCCATGGCTCATCTCCTGACGTGCTGTCTCTAACATGGGATTGGACTCCCATGTTTCTCGGAGAGCGGATTATGGGACGTACATCCCAGGAAGGCAAGCGGCGCGGCCCCGCCCCGAAGTTCGACCGCGACGACATGCTCGATCGTCTCGTCGGGCTGTTCTGGCGAGCGGGTTACGAACGCACCTCCCATGCGGACATGAGGGCGGTCACCGGCCTGTCCGGATCGAGTCTCTACAACGCCTTCGGAGACAAGCAGTCGATCTTCGACGCCGTGCTGGCTCGCTACCACGAGCGGACCGCCGTGCTCGTCGCTCCGCTCGTCGATGGGACGTCCGGGCTGGACGACGTGCTGGAGTGGGTGGATCTACTGCGGCTGCGGATCATGTCGCACGACACTCCGCCCGGCTGCCTGATGATCGCCACGATGGGGAGCCCGATCGGACGCGAGCAGGAGGTGCGTGCCCACACGGAGCGAAACCTCGAGAGGGTGCGAGCGTCCGTGACTGCGGCCCTCGTCAGAGCGGCGGATCGTGGGGAGATCCCCGTCGCCACCATCGAGGCGCGTGCCGCGCTCCTCGCCGCCGGCTACATCGGGATCCTGTCGGCGGCGCGAGCCTCGACGACCAGGGAGCTCGCCCATGCGATGCTCGACGGCACCCGGGACGTGCTGGGGACATGGCTCGGCGGAGGATGATCGGCGCACCGGGGAGTTCCTCGGGCTGCGTGATCGCACTGCGTCGCTCCCGTCGGCCTCGGGCGCCTCTCCGCCCCCGGGGCTAAGGCCGCCAGAAGCATCCCCGGTATCGTCGCCTCATCGACCGAAGGAGGCCGGATGAAGGCACGCTATGTCGTCGTGCTGGTTGCGCTCTCGATCCTCGTCACCTCGGCAGGGCCGGTGGCGGGAGCGATCCTCGACAAGCTGGAGTGCAACGGCTGCGTCGATTCCGCCGACCTCGCCAAAGGTGCCGTGACGACCGGCAAGATCCGGGACGGTGCGGTGCACACCCCCGACCTCGCCAAGAGGTCCGTCACCGGTAAGAGGATCAAGAACCGAGCCGTGACCCTCGACAAGCTGGCCATCGGCGTGCTGATGGCGGCCAGGGTCAACGGCTCGAACGGGGTGTTGCTCGCCGGCACCGCCGGAGTCACGTCGAAGCGGAACGCCGCGGGCATCTATGAGGTCACGTTCCCGGTCGACGTGGCGTCGTGCGCGTTCACGGCGACCCACACGCCCCCGATCGCTGAGTTCGAGGGGATCCCGTTCGAAGTCGGCGTGGTCCCGAGCCTTCCATCGTCCAAGGTCGCCACCGTCGCCGTCTGGGACGATGGCATCACGTTCTACACCGATGCCGACTTCTCGATGACTGCGGTGTGCCCGTGAACGGGTTCCGTTCGTGGGGCTCAGTGGTGACGGTGCCTCGAGAGGATGACGACCTCCGGCTCCGGGTCGATCGGGGCGCCGGCGAACTGGGCATTGACGGCTGCGAGCCGCGACCCATCGGCGGCCAGCGTCGTCGCCGTCTCGAAGAGGGGACTCGTCAACGTCTTCACGATCGTGCCGCGCCCGAGCCACCGTGACAGCCAGACCACGGCGATCTGGTTCGGGACACCCGGGACCGTCCCGTTCTGCAGCACGTACAGCACCCTGCCGCGCAGCAGGAGGCCGTCACCGGTGACCACCGAGTCGCCGCCCAGGTCGATCTGGCGGCTCTCCCCCGACCATGGCGACACCACGTAGAGGGCGCCGAGGGCGCTGTTGACGACGATGAGTCGCTTGCCGTCGTGGGTTGCCTCGATGCCGTTGAGGTTGAACCCGTCGACGAAGTCGGCGGCTGGTCCGCTGAGTGGGATGGTCTCGGGGTCGCCGACGTGGCCCCGCCGGGAAACGGGGACGCGGTAGATCTCGGGTGTCAGGCTGTTTGTGAAGTAGGCGGCGCCGCGAGCGACGACGACGTCGTTGATGAACGAGGCGTCTGTCGTCAGCGTGAACGAAGCGACGGTTTCGCCCGTTCGGAGGTCGTAGGCGGCACCCATGCCGCTCGGCCCTCCTGCGACCCAGAGGAGGCGATGGCGCACATCCGCCCACAGCCCGACGGCCGGGGTGATGGCCGGGTCGGAGACCCACACGTCTGATGTGCCTTTGCTCAGGTCGCCGATGGCGATGCGGCCGTCGGCGAGTGAGCCGGCGTAGAAGGTGTGCCCCCGGCCGACGGCGATTCCCTCGCCCTGGAAGCCTTCCGGGAGATCGATGGTCTCCGGGTCGTGATGGTGGAACCCCGCCGCCGTCAACGGGATGGCGAGGACGGCGATGAGGACGATCAGCAATCGACGCACGATGTCTCCTCCACTGCTAGCGAGCTTCGCTGCCTCCGCGGAAGCGTACGAAGACGAACCCACGGGTGGTTCCGTGACTACCCAACGTGGTGGATGGCGAAACCCGGTGGCGTCACAGCTTGGCGGCGACGAGGCGGGCGATGTGCTCGCCGATCGCCAGCGAGGCGGTGGCGCCGGGAGATGGGGCGTTGAGGATATGGACCCCCATCTCGGTCTCGACGATCGAGAAATCGTCGACGAGCTCTCCGTCAGGCGTCACCGCCTGGGCCCGGATGCCTGCGCCGCCAGGCACGAGGTGCTCGGCACGGAGCTCGGGGACGAGCATGCGGGCCGTGTGGGCATACGTCCGCCGCCACGCCGAGCGCCACGTCTCGGCGGCCCCGGTGCGCCAGTAGCGGTTCACGATCCGACGAAAGCCCGGGTACTTCAGGGTCTCGCGAACATCGCTGAAGTTCGGCCGGGCGCCCCGGTAGTGCTCACGGCCGAGCGCCAGCACGGCGTTGGGCCCCACCTCGACGGTCCCGTCGATGCGGCGGGTGAAGTGGACCCCGAGGAAAGGGAAGCGGGGATCCGGGACCGGGTAGATGAGTGCGTTGACGAGCGACGCCGCCTCCGGCGTCAGCGTGTAGTACTCACCGCGGAACGGAACGATCTGCACGGGCGGATCGATACCCGCCAGGCGAGCCACCCTGTCCGAGTGGAGCCCGGCGCAGTTCACCATGACACGGGCCGTCACCGCGCCCGTTGCGAGACCGAGCTCGACTTGCCCCGTCGACGTGCGGATGTGCTCCACCGGAGCACCGAGCCTCACGTCGCCGGCGAGGTCGGAGGCCAGGTGGCGAGCGACCAGCGAGTAGTCGACCACCCCGGCTTCCGGAACGTGCAGGGCTGCCACTCCGATGGCGTGCGGCTCGATCTCCCTGATCTCCGCGGCGGAGAGGCGGCGCACGCCGACGAGTCCGTTGCCGTCACCTCTGCGGTGCAACTCCTCCATCGCCCCGATCTCGTCGACCGACGAGGCGACGACGATCTTGCCCCTTCGCTCGAACGGGATGCCGCTGCGTTCGCACAGCTCTTCCATCCGGCGCCGCCCCTCGACGCAGAGCCGGGCCTTGAGCGAACCGGGCTTGTAGTAGAGCCCGGAGTGGAGCACCCCGCTGTTGTGCCCCGTCTGATGGACGCCGACGGACGACTCCTTGTCGAGCACGACGACGGAAGCGCCCGGGCTCTGCGCCGTGATCGCCGTCGCAGTCGCCAGCCCGATGATCCCCGCCCCGACAACCGCCACGTCGTAGTTCTCCGACAAGCACCCCTCCCGCCGAGCAGGCTAGGCCTC